>DASXAN010000185.1:0-1878 GCA_036406755.1 Gemmataceae bacterium | reverse complement strand
CGGGACGGGCCGCCGCCGGCCGCCGGCCCGGAAGCCGCCGCGTACACACTGGCCTGCCCGGACGAGATCGAGCTAGCCGTCGGCCCGCGGCCGGACGTCGGCGGCCGATTCGCCGTCGAGCCGGACGGGGCGATCCCGGTCGGGTCGGCCGGCCGGCTGCGGGTGGACGGGCTGACGGCCGCCGAGGTCGCCGGCAAGGTCGCCACCGTGCTCGCGGTGCCGCGGCAAGACGTGCAGGTGCGGGTCGCGGAGTACGCCAGCCGGCAGGTGTTCCTGTGCGGGCCGGTGGCCGGGCACGAGCGGGCCGTGCCGTACCGCGGGCCGGAGACGGTGGTCGAGTTCCTGCGGCGGACGGACGGCGTGTCGCGGGAGGCGGAGCCGCGGGAGGTACACGTCGTCCGGGCGAACGTGGCCGCCGGCCGCCGGCCGGAGGTCTTCCCGGTGGACCTGCACGCCATCCTGGCGGACGGCGACGGGAAGACGAACGTGCGGTTGCAGCCGTACGACCAGGTGTACGTCGGCGAGACGGCCCGGTCGGTGTGGATGAAGTACCTGCCGCCGTGGATGCAATTCACAAGCCGGCAGCAGGCAGCAGGCAGCGGGCAGTGAAGCCAGGGGGATTCTGGCTTCACTGCCCACTGCCTGCTGCCTACTGCCGGCTCCGACTGCCCTTGCCCCCCTTCACCCCGCCGGGTATACCGCCGCGGCGCGTCGGGCCGTCGGACCGGCCCGGCCGGCACAGGGAGGGCGTAGTGTCATGACGATTCGGCCGATCGGGCGGGGCACGGTTCTCACCGCACTCGGGCTGGCGGCGGCGGCCGCGGCCGGCTTCTGGCTGGGCCGCGGCGGCCCGCAGTCGGCCGCCACCGCCGCCCCGCCGCCCCCGCCCGCCCAGACCCCCGCCGGCGACCCGCACGCGGGTACCCCGCCGTCCGACTACTCGCAGCGGGTCGTCGCCTACATCTACGGGTCCATCCCGATCACCCGCGAAGACCTGGGCGAGTACCTGATCGCCCGCCACGGGTTGGACAGCGTCGAGCTTTTGGTCAACAAGAAGATCATCGAGCACGCCTGCCAGAAGCGGGGCATCGACGTGACCAACGCCGAGGTCGAGGCCGCCATCCTGGCCGACTGCGACACGATTAAGGTCAAGCAGGCCCAGTTCGTCCAGAACGTCCTCAAGCAGTACGGCAAGACGCTCTACGAGTGGAAGGAAGACGTGATCAAGCCGCGGCTGCTGCTGACCAAGCTCGTCAAGGAGCAGATCAAGGTCGAGGACGAGGACCTCCGCAAGGCGTTCGACGCGGCCTATGGGGAGAAGCGGGACTGCCGGATCATCATCTGGCCGAGGGGCGAGACGCACATCGCTCAGCGGGAATACGGCGACATCCGCACCGAGGAGGGGTTCGACCGCAAGGCGCGGACGCAGGCGAACTCCGCGCTGGCATCGACCGGCGGCCAGATCAGGCCGATCGCCCGCAATTCCGGCGTCCACCCCGAAGTCGAACGGGCGGCGTTCACCCTGCAGCCGGGCGAGATCAGCGCCCAGATTGATACGCCCGAGGGGGTCGTGGTGTTGAAGATGGTCAAGGTGGTCCCGCCGGACGCGACGAAGAAGTTCGAGCAGGAGCGGGACGCCCTGTACAAGGACGTGTTCGACAAGAAGGTGGCGGCGGAGATCCCGGCCCTGTTCAAGGCGCTGAAGGCCGAGGCCAAGCCGGTGTTCATCCTGAAGCGGGCCAACGACCCGGCGGCGCAGGACCGGGAGGTGGAGCAGGAGATTCAGCAGACGGGCGGGCCGGCGCTGCCGAAGCCGTAATTGGCAAAACCCGGTTAGCCGCGACGCGGAGTCTTCGGAGCGGAGCGCTTCATGAGAGC
>DASXAN010000184.1:0-2379 GCA_036406755.1 Gemmataceae bacterium | reverse complement strand
GGCGGCAGGTGGCCGTCAGCCGCTCGACGGCCTCCAGGTCGGTCGGGGCGACGGGGATGACCTCGGGGGCGTCGGCCATTTCGTCGTCGGCCGACAGCCACGCCCCGCAGCCGCACAGCCGCCGGCCGCCCGCCGCCACTTGAACCACGAGCCCGCAGTTACTGCACCGGATTGGTTTCATTTGACCTCGCGCTTCGCGCCGCGGTAGCCGCGGACTTCCCCGGCCGCCACGATGGTGACTTGATTCCCGTGGATGCGCACGTCACGCAGCCCGGCGGTCGGCCCGAGCGCCAGCGAGGCGTCTCCTCGCTGGCGCTCGGGCTCGGACAAATCGATGATTGACACTCGCCCCGGCACCGGCGGCTCGAACGGTGAGACGACGGGCGCGGACCAGAGCAACAACCCGCCGTCGGCCAGCTCGACCCGCCAGCGGGCGGCGGGCTCCAGCTTCTGTCGGCGGACGACCTGATCGTGGCGGCAGTCGATCGTCCGCAGTTCGCCGCCGTCCGCGACGTACAACATGTCGTCATCGAGCGCCATCGCGGCCAGATCGACGCGTTCCCGGCCGACGGCCACGCTGGACGCCACCGGTCGGCCGGTGGCCGGGTCCAGCCGCTCGACCTCGTAACAATCGTTGCGGGCGACGCCGACGAGCAGCACGCCGTCGGCCAGCCGCGTCTGCGGCGGCTCGCCGGTCAGACTCGGCCAGCGGGGCAGCTCCCACGTCCAGGCGGGCTCCCAGGTCGCACGGTCCAGGGCGACCAGCCGACCATCCTCGACGAAGAGCAATCGTCGGTCGTCAAGGGCGAGCGGCGGCGTCAGCCAAAAGTCAGCTGGCGCAGGGCCGGTGTGCAACAACTGGCCGGTGGCCGCGTCAAACACCCACCGGCGGCCGTCGGCCGATTGCACCGCGACGCACTCACCGTCCGCGAAATACGCCGGCCGGAACGAGCCGGCGAGCGGGGCGGTGTGCTGCCAGAGGACGATACCGGTGTCACCGTCGAAGGCTAACAGCGACCGGACGCCCAGGCGGGCGATCACCCGGCCGCCGGCCCACCGGAAGCCGGACAGCCGCTCAGCCGGTGCGACCGCCTCCGGGTCGCGCCAGCCGGGGCGGTCGAACCAGGGGGCGGCGGGCGGCAGGCGGAATTGCCACGCCGGCCGGCCGTCCGACGTGCTCAGCCGGGCAACGCCATTGTCGCCGGCGGCGATGAGAGAGCCGTTAGCGGCTGCCAGCCACGTCGGGGTGAACGGCAGCTCCCGCCGCCAGCGCTCTGCGCCGTCGGCCACGTCGCGGCAGGCGAGCCGGCCGCGGCCGGCGACATAGACGCGGCCGGTGTCGGCGCCATTGTCCGGCAACAGCGCCCACTCCCGGCCGGGGTCGAGTGTCACACGCCACGTCTGGCGCAGCGGGAGCCGCAGCCGGTCCGACGAGCCGCTGGCGACTTGCGGCGGACTGGTGGTCGCCAAGCCGGAAGCGGCCGTCGCCGTGTCCGCCTCATCCACCCACGCCCGGGCGGACCGGATCATGCCGTCCGCGTCGCGGAGGCGGACGCGGCTCAGGTCCGTGGTTTCGGCGACCGCCCGTACTGCGGCCGACGCCGCATCGGTGCGACCGGCCGCCCGCTCGTACTCCGCCCGCCGGACCAGCGCCAGGAACCGCCGCTCCGGCGGGAACTCCGGTGCGGCCGCCGCGGCAAACGCCGCCCGGACTTCGGCCGCCGGCCGGCCGGTCCGGCGGAGCATGTCGGCCCGCCAGAGCAGCAGGTCGTGTCGGCGGCCGACGGGCTGTCCCGGCCCGGCGGCTTCCGCCGCCGGCGCGACCAGGACGTGCAGGTGGTCGGCCGTCGCCACCACCAGGCAGCCGTCGCCATAGGCCAGGTTGCCGCCCGGCAGGTCGCGGAACGCCGTCGGGGCGTAACCGGTCGTGCCGTCCCACCGCAGCTCTTTGAGGCCGGCCGCACGGGTCGGCCAATAGACGCGGTCGCCGCAGAGCAGGCCGCGGCCGAACGGCGCCAGGGCGTCCGCCCCGGCGACGCGGTAGCCCCAGTCCGGCAAACGGCGGCCGGTCGCGGCGTCCAGGGCACACAGCCCGGCGTGGAAGCCGCCGAGGGCACAGACGACGCGGCCGGAGGTCACGCCGAGCAGGTGGGCCACGTCTAACGTGTCGCTTGCCCAGAGCGGCACGCCCGTCGCCGCGTCCAGGCAGAGAACATGGTCGGCATCGGCCGGGGAGACGTACAGCCGACCGCCGGCATATACGGCCGGTGCCGGGTCGTGCGGCCCGGCCGTCCCGGCCGCCAGAGGTGACTCCCGCTGGGGATAGCGGACGGCCCACGCCCGCCGGCCGGTGGCCGCGTCGAGGGCGACGACCGCGCC
>DASXAN010000183.1:0-2492 GCA_036406755.1 Gemmataceae bacterium | reverse complement strand
TGGTGTGCCTCCCGGGGTTCGAGTGGTGGTCGATAGCCCATGGGCCACACGGGGCACCTGTCTCGGCGGTGACGCGCGTCTGTCGGCCGAACGACCCCCCGCTCGGCAGCCGGCTCACGCGGGAGACACCGTCACAGCGGGACGAACCGTCACGGCGCGGAATTCCGTCATCGTCCCCCGCTCCCCGCAGAAAACCCTACGGCCGCCGAACGGCGACGCTCACCCGCTGGGGCCGCCGGTGAGACGTTGAGCCCTGAAAAACCGTGATGCGGCCCCGGTCAGGTGCGGCGTCCGGTTCGGCGACGCAACGGCCTCACGAATGCCCGACGCCGTCGATGCCGTTGATGACGGCCGCCGCGAACAGCCCCTGCACGAGAGAATAGACGCCCACGATACCGGGCACCACCGTCCACGCCCTGCGGACCCGGCACAGCACGGCCGACGCCAAGCCGAGCGCGCCGACAAACGCAATCAGAAGGCACCAGGCGACGGCCGGATCGGTCACCCACAGCCAGAGCCCGGCGAGGAGGACCGGGGAGAACAGGAACTTCCATCCCGCGCCCGCCGACCCGGCAAGTCCGGGCACATACAGAACCGCAGGCGCGTACGCCGCCAGCACGTTCAAGCCCCAGAGTGCCAGGAATGAAACCACCCTGTTGGTCATCGTCATGCCCCCGAACAAGAAGCTCAGCCGCCGGGCCGGCTGCGGAACTTAAACCCCGCGCGTCCCGCTGTCGCCGGCCCGGTAGGCTGCGGCACCGGGTTCGACGCGCTCGCTGAGCCGATCGATGACCCCTCGATAGGCCTGTCGCTGCCACTGGTCCGGCGCATTCCGCAGGGCCGCCTCCAGGTCCGGTAGCACCCGGGCCGCGCCGTCGGGGGACTGACCGACCGCCCAGGCCAGGCCCAGCCGGACGGCTTCATTCCGCTCCTTGCGGTAGGCCGCTTCCAGGTTCGGTAGCAGCCTGACCGCGATCTCAGGAAAGCGGCCGATCGTCCAGGCCACGGCGTGCCGGACCCCCCAATCGGGGTCGCGGAGGTACGGGTACAGCAGGTCGAGCCGCTCCGCCACGGCCCGCCGCGTCGCCACCCAGGCATCGTCCGCGACGGCCGCCGGGTCGTCGGGGAGAGTGGCGAACTGGTACCCGGCGATGCTGGCCAGCAAGACGGCGACCTGCTGCTTGTCCGGCGTCTCGTCTGCTTCCAGCATTCGGTACAGGAACGCAACGGCGGGGGCGGTCGCGGAGTAGACGCTCCCCTGGTGCCAAATCGACTCGGCCAGCAGCTCGAACGCGAGCTCCCGCGCGTGCCGGTCGTCGCACGCGGCCGCGCGGAGCAGGACCGGGACGTCGGTCGCTTTCCCGTGGGCGTGCTCCAGGGTCGCCCAGTCCACCTGATCCAGCCCGCGGAGCGCCGGCAAGTCGCGGGCCGAGTTGGCGGGCCGACGCAGGCGAGTGACAAACTTTCGTGACACCGGCATTTTCACTCCAGCCGTCTGTCCCCCGCCGAACGACCCGCTCAGCCGCGGCGGCCGCGGTGAGCGCCGTGGTTTCACGGCGAACCGGAATCGCGGCCGCCGTCGGCTGCGGCGTCCGGTTCGGCGCCGGACTCTCCGAGCACCCCCGCCCGGGGTTGGCCCGCCGCCGTCGGCGGGTGGGCCGAGAGCCAGATCAGCCGGCCGTAGGCTGCTGTGATTAAGCCCACCCCGGACCACAGCCCGACCTGCCCGGCGGCGAGGTAGCCGATGCCGCCGTACAGGCCGTAATGGAACACCAGCTCGGTGAACGTCAGATGCCGCGACTCGGGGGGCACGTCACTCACCGCCCTTCGCCTCCGCTTCGCCGAACGACCGAACTCAGTGGCCGCGGGGGCTCGGTGCGCTATGAAGTCCAGAACCGCATTTGTTGGCCTCGATGGGGGCGGCGATCGCCGAGTACAAGTCGCGGTTCGTTTCGATGTCGCACACGCGAGCTGCCCTCCTGTCGCCGAACAACTAGCTCATTGGCCGGGGGCCACAGTGACAGCGACCCCGGATGCAACGTACGAGGCCGCCGGTCCACTGCAGCGCTTCGTTGGGCCGGGGCCGGTCCCCTCAGTTTACGCGGCGGAAACACTCGCCGGCGCCCTCGAACTCGACCCAATACATATCGTTGCCGATGAACCGTATCCGCACCGGCTCGTCCTGCCCCGACAGCGGGGATTTTGTCTCGATCACAACGGACGTGGCATCCTTGCTGATGACCTGGTACGGCTGAGACGCGACAGCACCGTCGAAGTCGGTCGTAAAGATCGTGTCCGTGTACGTGACCTTCAAGTGGCCGAACACCGTCCGCAGTTTCTGTTCCTGCTCATCCGTGACCGGCCGCGACTTGCGCAGCTCGGCGAAGGTGGCGTCCGCGTCCGATCGCCATGCTCCGATGAGCCGGGGGTCGCCCCGCCCGGCCTTGCTGAAATGTACGACCATCCAAACCCCCGCGACGGCGACAACAACA
>DASXAN010000182.1:0-1759 GCA_036406755.1 Gemmataceae bacterium | reverse complement strand
GCTGGGCCGCACCTACGGGCCGCCCGCGCCGCCGGACCGATCGAACCCCACTGGTCCGTAGTCATTGCAAGGAGAACAGACCGATGAAGGTCGTCCCGCTGAACGACAAGATCGTGGTGAAGCGCCTGGAGGCGGAGGAGAAGACGGCCGGCGGCATCGTGTTGCCGGACACGGCCAAGGAGAAGCCGAAGCAGGGCAAGGTCCTGAGCCTCGGCGACGGCAAGCTCTTGGACACCGGCAAGCGGGCCAAGTTCCAGGTCAAGGAGGGCGACCGGGTCCTGTTCACCAGCTACGGCGGCCAGGAGGTGACGGTGGACGGGGACGAGTACCTGATCCTGACCGAGGACGACATCCTCGCCGTCGTGGACTGAACCCAAGTCAGCTCTTGGCGAGCGGGGTCGCGTGAGCGCCCCGCTCGCCTTTTTTTCGCTCCGGTGTGGCACACTCTCGACCCGGCGGCGGATGCACCTGGTAGCCCCGTGCCCCAGGAATCCCGCCATGCCCCCGCCGCGCACCATTACGGCCGTGCTCGCCGCCCTGCTCGCCGCCGCCCCGGCCCGCGGGCAAACTTGGTCCGGCCCCGGCACCGACTGGAACACGGCCGCCAACTGGTCGCCGCAGACGGTGCCCAACTCGGCCGCCGCCGCCGTCAACTTCACCGGCAACGCCGTCGGCACGGTCAACATCTCCGCGAGCGTCCAGGTCCAGTCGATCTCGTTCACCAACCCCGCCGGCAGCTACACGGTCACGTCCAACAACACCAACGCCCTGACGGTCTCCTCGATCAGCGTGGGCGCCGGCGTGACCGCGACGCAGACGATCAACCTGGCCAACACCCCGGGCGGCAGCCTGCTGATCCCGGGCGGCAGCCCGTTCAACCCGCTGGTGATTGACAACAACAGCCCGTTCGCCGGCAACGCACTGGTCATCGGCCCGAACACCGTCGTCGGCCTGGCCGGGTCCAACCTGCCGCCGGTGACGTTCTTCAGGGGCGTCGGCAACACCGTCTTTTCCGGGTCGTTCGCCACCGCCGTCGGTCACAACGACAACCTCGGGTTCCAAAAGCAGGACGCGGGGACGGTCGTCTTCGCCGGCGACGGCAGCGCCCTGCTCGGCACCATCGACATGGTCGGGGGCACGCTGATCCTCGATTACTCCGCCAACACGGCCACGAAGCTCGGCAGCGGTTCACTCGACCTGTTCAACGGCACGCTGGCCCTCCGGCCGAACCTCGGGACGCCCGTGACCCAGTCGTTTTCCTCCGGCACCCGGGTCGAAAACGCCCACACCGACGTCCAGGCGGTCAACTTCGGCACGGTGACGCTCGGCCTGGGCGCGGTCAGCCACGTCACCGGCGGGACCGCGGACTTCAACCCCGTGTCCGGCGGGTTGCTGACGTTCACCGTCACCACCTCGACCGGCAACACCAACGGCCTGCTCGGGGCCGGGCCGGCGTTCGCGACCGTGGGCGGCGGGGCCACGTGGGCCACGGCGTCCGGCGGCGGCCCCACCTTCACCGTCGCCGGCCTGGCCACGTACGGCGCCAACGTCTACAGCGCCGGGACCAACACCGACGTGACCGCCCCGGCGACCGTGGCCGGCGTCACGACCAACTCGCTGCGGTTCAACACCGGCACCCAGACTCTGACTCTCTCGGGCACCGCCACGCTTCAGTCCGGCGGCATCCTGGTGACGCCGAGTGCGGCCGGCGGCTCGCTCACCGGCGGCACGCTCACCGCCCCGAATTCCGGCGAGCTGC
>DASXAN010000181.1:0-5879 GCA_036406755.1 Gemmataceae bacterium | reverse complement strand
CGACCTGCTCGTCGGCCAGTTCGGCGACGGCCTCCTGTGGGTGTACAAGAACGTCGGGACCAACGACGGCCCGCCGAAGCTGGCGGCCGGCGCCAAGTTCAAGGACGGGGCCGAGGACGGCCGCGTCCCGACGGGCTGATGCGTCGGCTTCGGTCCACAGTTGGTGGACCTCGACGGCGACGGCACCCCGGACCTGATCTCCGGCTCCTGGCCGGGCGAACTCTTCTTCTTCAAGGGGCAGGGAAAGGGCCAATACGCCGCCCCGGTCAAGCTGAAGAACAAAGACGGCAAGACGATCAACATCGGCGGCGGCCGCCGGCCCGACGGCGGCGGCATGATCCTCATCGCCGGCGACGCGAAGTTCGAGAAGGACGAGAAGACCGGCCGCGATGTCATCGTCTACGACGGCGAGCGGATCGTCGTCCCCGAAGGGAAGTCGGCCGGCATCACCGGCACGGCGTCGGCCGTCCACGCCGTGGACTGGAACGGCGACGGCGTCATCGACCTGCTCGTCGGCGACATCGGCGGCAACGTCTACCTGGTCCCGAACGAGGGGACGCCGCAGAAGTGGGCGTTCGGCAAGGAGCGGCAGCTGACGGTCGGCGGCAAGGAACTTCGCGTCGACGGCGGGGACGCCGGGCCGTTCGCCTGCGACTGGGACGGGGACGGCAAGACGGACCTGCTGGTCGGGGCGGGGGACGGGAGCGTGTGGTTCTACCGCAACGTCGGCACGAAGGCGGCCCCGGAGCTGGCGGCGGGCGTGCGGCTGGTGGCCCCCGGGGACGCGGTCTACGGCCCGGACGCGCCGAAGGAGCCGCGGCGGGGCATCCGGTCGAAGGTGTGCGCCGTGGACTGGTTCGGGACCGGCCGGCTGGACCTGCTGGTGGGCGACATGGCCACGCAGAAGCCGGACCGGCCGGAGCCGACGCCGAAGGAGAAGGCGGAGCAGGACCAGGCCCGTAAGGAGCTGGAGCCGCTCCAGAAGCGGTATCGCGAGCTGATCGACAAGCTGTTTAGCGACAAGCCGCCGCCGAAGGACGAGAAGGAGAAGGTGCAGAAGGAGCTGACGGACGTGCAGCAGAGGATGGCGAAGCTGCAGGAGAAAATCCCGCCGGACTACGAGGACCACGGGTGGGTGTGGCTGTTCCGCCGCCAGCCGGCGGCGGCCCGGGGGCCGTGACATTCGTTGCGGGTGGCACGCCGCAAACGTCTGGGTGGCACGCCCTGAGTCTGCGAAGGGCGTGGCTTGGTACGGTCAAGCCACGCCCTTCGCAGACTCAGGGCGTGCCACCCGGCGGAAACCACTCCGGGTCGGCCCCGCCGCTCGCCCGCTCAGTGGTGCTGGAACAGCGGGTGCTGGCCGGTCGCGCCCAGGTACGCGCCGACGGCCGCGTTCACCACCGACAGCACCAGCCCGATCGCGTTCAGCACGATGCCGGCGATCGCCTGACCACGGCCCCGCGAGCCGACGCCCTTGATCCCCAGGACCAGGCCGGTGATCGTCACCGGCAGCCCGAAGATCGGCAGGCACCACGCCGCCAGCCCGACGCAGCCGAGGATGAGCGACGCCAGGGCCATGCCGGAATGGTCGTCGGGCCGGTCGAAGTCGTAGGCCGGCGGCGCGGACGGCAGCGGCGTGGGCTGGAAGACGGTGTCGCAGACGCCGCACATCACCGGGCGGCCGAGGAGCGATTCCTCGACGGCGAGGATTTCGCCGCACGACGGGCAGGCGACTCGGACGGACATGACGATCCTCCCGGCAGCAAAACTCGGTCACCGCGCCGTGCGGCGGAGCCGGCCGACGAACCGCGTCAGCTCCCGCCAGACCTCGCGGTAGAACTCCCGGCCCGTCGCCCCCAGCGCCCGCAGGCCGGGGGCGTGGTTCACCCACAGCATCGTCGCCGCCGCCAGCCCGAGCAGGCGGAACCGCGCCGCCCACCACCGCCCGTACCCGGCCAGGCCCGCCCGGCCGGCGCGGGCCAGCCGGTCGCGGTGGAAGGCGACGTGACCGGCCTCGTCCCGCAGGACCAGGGTGCACATCGCCCGCAGCGCCGGGTCATCGCCGTGGCGGCGGAGCAGGCGGTAGTAGACGGTGCTGACGATCTCCGTCAGGAGCAGGACGGTCAGCTCGAACCGCACGCCGAACCACCGCCGCACCGCGCAGAAGGCGGTGAAGCTCCAGTGGCCGCGGATGCACCGCCCGCCGAACCGGGCGACGGCCTGCCCGAGCAGTCGGGCGTGCTCCCGCTCCTCGGCGAACCACAGGTCCACCAGCCGCCGCGTGCCCGGGCCGGCCGCCAGGAACCGCTCCCGGTCGTGGGCGATCAGGTACGCCGGCCCGCCGCCGTCGCCGAGCTGGAACTGTTCCAGCGACCGCACCAGCGGGCGGACGGCCTCGGCCGGCAGCGTGACCGGGGCGGCCCAGTCCGGCTCCGGGCGGTTGAGGCGGTTGCGGCGGAAGTGGGTCAGCCACCGGCGGACGGCCGGCGCGGCGCCGACCGCGTCCCGGCGGACGGCCGGCCGCTGGAGCGAGATCGAGACGAGGCCGGCCGCGGCGAGGACGGAACCGGCGGTGAACCCGGCGGCGCCGGCGAGGACGTCGAGCGAGTGGTCCGAGGCGAGGAACAGGAAGCTGACGGCCATGCCGGCGACGCCGGCGGCGAACGTCAGCCCGGCGAGCGTGACGACCGGCCGCCGGGCCGGGAGAGCGTGGATTAAGGCGTGCATGGGTGGCCCTCGACGACGGCCGCCGGCGCCGGGTGGGACGAACCCGGCCGCGGACGGCCATTATTTGAGTTGACCACCAAATGACCTTGTCCGCAATGGCTGTGCTGGTGGCGAAGGGCCGGGAGGGCGAGGCTCCTGCCGAGCCGGGAGTCGAATTCTCACCCCCCGAACACCCCGCCACCCGACTCCTTCCACAACCTGTATCCTTCTAACTCGTCCTCCGCGACTTGCGTTTCGGCGAGTAGAACGGGCCGCCAACCGGCGACGTTGTTCGCCGAGATCGGTAAGTGTCCCACCCCGAACCCGCCCGGGTCGTCGAAGCCGCCGAGGGAGAGGTCGCTCAATTCGACCGAAGTCGGACGGGCGGCGTATTTGTTTCTGTAGACGCGGATGTGGACGACGCCCGGCTCCAGTTTCAAGACCTTAACGACACCGAACGTGCCGTCGCCGTTGTCTATAGAGTAGACGCCGCCCTCGATCATGGGTCCGTCCTCGCGGTCCGACTCATGGTCACATACGACGCCGAGCCGAGTCGCCGCGGCCGGTCACTCCACCAGCGTCAGCACCACCGCCCGCACGTCCATCACCTGCTTGCCCGGCACCCGCGTCGCCCGCAGCGTCAGCAGGCCCCGGCCCGGACTCAACCTCACCGTGCCCAGCTTCAGCGGCTTGAAGTCCTTCACGTACGATTCCCCCCGCGCCACCCGGTCGTGCTCCGCCCCCCGTAGCGGCGGGTCGTTCGCCTCCGCCACCGTCCCCGTCACCGCCGCGCCGTTCAGCGACAGCTCCACCGTCGAACCGACGTCCGCCGCCGGGCAGGTGTAGTAGACCACCGCCTCGTACCGGCCGGCCGTCGCCACCTCCACGTCCCAGGTGATGCGGTCGGCCGGCGACGTCCAGTGGGTGAAGTACGAGCAGTTCGGCGGCCGGGCGCTCCGCTTGACGCCGCCGTGCGGCACCCCGTCCCGGGCCGGCAGCGGCGTCAGCGGCAGCTCGCGGTAGCCGACCGTGAACGGCCGGTTGTCCTTCGCCGGCAGCTCCGTCAACACTGTTTGACGCCAATTCGCGACTTCCTCCTTCAACCGCTTCGTGACCTCCGGCCGATCCTTGGACACGTCATTCGTCTGGCCTGGGTCGGTGGTCATGTCGTAGAGCCGCCCCTGGGCGTCGAGTCGGTACTGCTGCGTGCGGACGCTGACGTTGCCGTTCCAGTGGCTGAAGATCATCCGGTCCGGCCACGGCCCCCCGGGCGGGCCGGGCACCAGCAGCGACGCCAGGCTCATCCCGTCGAGCGGCTTGTCGCCCACGGGCTTGATGCCGGCCAGGTCGCACAGCGTCGGCAACAGGTCGATGGCCCCGGCGATCGCCCCGACCCGCGTGCCCGGCTTGACGTGCCCCGGCCAGCGGAGCAACAGCGGGGCCCGCACCCCGCCCTCGTCGGTCGAGCCCTTCCGGCCGCGCATGCCGCCGTTCCACCGCCAGCTGTTCGGGCCGTTGTCGCTGAAGTACAGCACGATCGTGTTGTCCGCGAGCTTCAGCTCGTCGAGCTTCTTGAGCACCCGGCCGACGTTCCAGTCGATGTTCTCGCACATCGCCAGGGCGGCCCGGGTCATGGGCAGCTGCTCGGCCCCGCCGCGGCCGTGGTGCCGCATTTTGATCTCGGCGTTCTTGAACCGGTCCCAGTACTCGTCCGGCACCTGCATCGGCGAGTGCGGCGTGTTGAACGGCAGGTAGCAGAACACCGGCCGGTCGCGGTTGGCCTCGATGAACGCCATCGCGTGATCGGTCAGGTCGTCGGTGATGTAGCCGTGGCCGGTGACGGGCCGGCCGTTGTGGTCCAGCGGCGGGTTGAAGTAGTCGCCCCAGTGGCCGGAGGTGAATCCGTAGTACTCGGCGAACCCGCGGGCGAGCGGGTGGTACGGGTACTGCGAGCCGTTGTGCCACTTGCCGAACGCGCCGGTGGCGTACCCGGCCGCGCGGAAGGCGTCGGCGATGGTCTTGACGCCGAGGGTGAGCCGTTCGCCGCCGGTGGAGACGCCGTGGACGCCGCCGCGGACGTGGTAGCGGGCGGTGAGGAACTCGGCCCGCGTCGGCGAGCAGACGGGACAGACGAAGAACCGGTCGAACAGCGCCCCGTCGCGGGCCAGGGAGTCGACGTTCGGCGTGTGCAGGTTGGTGTTGCCGTGGACGGACAGGTCGCCCCAGCCCTGGTCGTCGGCGAGGATGATGACGACGTTGGGCCGGTCGGCGGCCGGGGCCGCGGACGCAACGAGCGCCGCGGCGAGGACCAGCAGGTGTCGGAACACGGGTCAGCCTCCGCGGAACGACCGGGGGACCATCTCCCGCGGCCAGCCGGCCTCAGCCGCGAAGCGGCGGCACAGCGTTAGCCCAGGGCGCGAGCCCTGGGTCACCGGCCCACCCAACCCGGTGAGCCCCGGAGGGGCGACACAACCTCGTCCGGCGTTGTGTCGCCCCTCCGGGGCTGCGGCTCATTTTCGGGCACGAAACCCAGGGCTCGCGCCCTGGGCTAACGCTGTGCCGCCCCTTCGGGGCTGAACCACCGCCATCGTCGCCGCACTCGTGGCGACGCGGGAATCGCCCCAGCATCCCCGGCCGGCGGGCCGCGGTCAAGGGGGTGGGGGAGATGGGTGGGACAATTTGAAGAAAGCCTGAGGCAGGTCACAGCTCGAATTCGGCCAATGCGTCCCAGGCCCCTTCATTGCGAAAAAACTCGAGCTGGATTCGTGCGTCAAGTTGGCGTTTCACCTTCTCGGCGGCGAGCCAGTCCCGGATTTCGGTTTGAACCGCTTTGTCCGTTACGCCGTATGCGACGATGTGAATGTACGGCTGTTCGTAGCCCCCGCCCCCGCGAAACCTGAACGCGGGATAGCGCGCCGTGAGGGCATCGGCAAGCGACCGTGCGGTGTCCAGGTTCCGTGCCTGGAGCCGCACGATGGTGAAAAGCTCCAAGCCGAGGTAGACGACCACGGCCGCGACAACAACTCCCGTGATGAGGAGCGCTTTCTTCACCGCGCCAATTCTCCTCAATAGCCCGGCCCGTGATTCCGGAAACCCCTCACCCCGGATGCTCCCACGGCCCCCGGTACGGCTTCCGCAGCAGCCCGTTCGCCGCCGCGTCGCCGGGGGCCTCG
>DASXAN010000180.1:0-8960 GCA_036406755.1 Gemmataceae bacterium | reverse complement strand
TGTTACATCTCTTCGATCTGAATACGCCATTCGAGTTGGCCGGGATCGTCGTGTCGCTTGGTGATCGGGCCGGCAGCCGTTGCGGCGGCCGATCCATCGGCTGTGGATTGGTGGAAGCGATCGAAGCAGCGCGCGAACGGGCCGGCGGTTACGTCGCCATCGACGGACCAGAATACGGCCTGATACCGAGCGACGCATCCGCGTGGGCGCGGGAACTTCGCATCGCATTACGGGCCAAGGGCTTACGCGCCGTGGTCAACCTGAATATGGCCGAACCGCCGGGCTGGGCTCGGTCGGCGTTGGTCGGTCCCCTCTTTCCGGCGGAAGATCCCGCGAAGATCTGTGATGCGGCCGATGCACTCGTCGACTGCCTTTTCGACGAGCCGGTGACCGACGTTCGTCTGGATTGGCACCTCAGCGCATGCGATTTCCAGCCCGCCGGACGGTATCGCCTGCTCCGCCTGTCCCGGCATGCATTGGACGGGGCTCCGCTGGCGTTCGTGTTCGACCGGCCGCATCGGCCGGAGGCGCTCGCCGAAGGATTGGACCGCCGCCACACCGCGGTCCTGGCATTCGTCGGCGTCGGCCTGCCGCGGCTGCGAGAACTCCTGAGGGCAGCCGACGGGGTTAACTCAGTCCCTGCCGCGCTGCTGGCCAAACTCGGCAGTCTGACACGGCTTGCGCTGAGCGCGGGGCGGGCCCGCCGCGACTTCTTCCGCCGTTACGGCCGGCCCGCCGTGACCGGCGAGTTCCTGCTGGATCGCGCGCGCGTTGTGGTCGTGCCCGTCGGACTGGGTGAGGTGGTGCGTGCAATGACAGACCAGCCGGTTCACGGCGAGGACGGCGGCGCAGTTGCGCGCAGCATTCTGTTGGGACTGAATGGCGCTATCATGCAGGATGGGATTCCGGCGACACTGGATGGCCCGCCCCCGTCGTACGATTGTCCTGACGATACGGAACGCACCGCCAGCCCGCGCCAGCAATTGCGGGGGGTAGCCCCACTAAGCGCCGCCGTCGGTGCCGGGACGACGGTCGTCCAACTGCCGGCCGACCAGCGGCCGACGCCGGAAGAACTCGCCCGCCTGCTCTGGTACGCGAGCCAACAGCCTGGGTTGACCCGAGTGCGCTTCTCGCAATGTCGAACTCGCTCCCGCCAACTCTCGGCGGAATGGTAATTCATTCATCCCACACACAACTTTTGTCACAATCCTGTCACCTCAACCCTTGCGGAAGGGTCACACCGGCGGTACACTGCTCCTTGACTCCTGCCGGTGCTCGGCGCGCGTTCTCACCACAACGTCCTCACGAGAAACCGTGCCCTAGCGGGCCGTCGCCGGCCGCGAGATGGACAGGACTCGGTCCATGGACAACCCCGTCCCGCCGTGCCGACTCGCACCACGGGTGGCCGGTACCGCCGAATCCCCGCCCGTCCCCCGGGACGAGTCGGAGCCGCGGACGTTCGGCCGCTATCACGTCCTCCGCCGCCTCGGCGACGGCGGCATGAGCACCGTGTACCTCGGCTTCGAGCCGGACGCGAAGCGACCGGTGGCACTCAAAGTCCTGGCCGAACACCTGCACCACGACCGCGGCTCGCTGGACCGGTTCCACCGCGAGGCCCGGCTGGGCAAGTCGCTCCAGTTCCCGCACTTGGTCCGCACGCTGGCCGCCGACCGCGACCCGGCTACCGGCCGGCACTTCCTCGTCCTGGAGTACGTGGACGGGCCCAGCTGCCAGTTCCTGCTCGACCGCACCGGCCCCCTGGCCGTCCGCGACGCCGTCCGGGTCGTCCTCGACGCGGCGATGGGCCTTGAGTACCTGCACGCCCGCCGGCTGGTCCACCGCGACATCAAGCCGGGCAACATCCTGCTTACCACTTCCGGCGTGGCCAAGCTCGGCGACCTGGGATTGGCCAAAGACCTGACCGAGTCCAGCGATCTGACCGCGCTGCACCAGGGGTTCGGTACGTCCTGGTATATGCCCTACGAACAGGTGCTCAACGCTCGGTTCGTGGACGGCCGCAGCGACGTTTTCGCGCTCGGGGCGACGCTTTACCACCTGCTGACCGGCCAGGTGCCGTTCGGCGGGGCGACGCACGCCGAGGTCGTCGCCGCCAAGGACCGCGGCAACTACCGGCCGGCGAGCGAGCTGAACCGGTCCGTCCCCGCGGACCTGGACCGCATCCTCGCCCGCATGTTGGCCCGCGACCCGCGCCGCCGGTTCCAGACGGCGACCGAGCTCGTTGTAGTGCTGGAGCGGTCGCGGCTGGCCGACCGGCTGCCGAGCTTCGTGGACATCGACGTCGCCCGCGCCGACCCGGAGGCCCGCGCCCGGCTCGAGTCGACCGGCCAGCCGACGCGGCCCGACCTGGGGCTGTCGCCACCTGCGGCGGAGCCGGCCGCGGCCGTGGCGGCGGCCGCCCCTGCCGAGGTCTGGCACCTGCGGTTCCGCGACGCCCGCGGCCAGTGGTTCACCCGGCGGGCGACGACTAATCAGGTCCTGCACGGGCTGCGGGAAGGGATTTGGCCGGCCGGCGTCGAGGCCGCCCGGGGCGTGCACCGCCAGTTCCGCCCGCTGGAGGTCTATCCGGAGTTCCACACGGCCCCGCCGGCCCCGGCCGCTTCGAAAACTCAGCCGGACGCACCCGCCCCATCCCGCCTACCGACCGTGCGACAGTGGCAGGTGCTGCTGTCCACCGGGTTTGGCGTCGGCCTGCTGGCCGCCGCCGCCCTGTGCCGTCTGCTCCTGACGCTGTGACCGCCGCCCCCGATCCGGGCCTCACCCCCGCCCGGGCGCGGCTGTGCGTCGCTGCCGCCGCCGTCCTGTGGAGTCTGAGCGGCGCCTTCAAGAGCGTCCTTACCCACCCCACCCCACTCGGGCTGCATGAACCGCCACTGGATGCGGCCCAGATCGCCTTCTTCCGCGTGCTGTTCGCCGGCGTCGTGCTCACCCCGACGCTCCGCCGGGCCGACCTCTCTTTTCGCCCGGCAATGGTCGGCATGGTGCTGACGTTCGCGGCGATGAACGCCCTGTTCATCCGCGCCCTGACGCTCGGCACGGCCGCCAACGCGATCTTCCTCCAGTACACCGCCCCGCTGTGGGTCTACCTGGCCGGCATCTGGTGGCTCAGCGAACGGCCGGACCGGCGGAGCACGGTCGCGGTCGTGTTCGGGATGCTTGGCGTGGCCGTGATCCTGTCCGGGGGCTGGCAAGGGGAGCGGCTTGACGTGATCGGCCTGGCGCTCGGCAGCGGCGTGGCGTACGCCGGCGTGCTGATCTGGCTGCGCCTGCTCCGCGGCGAGTCGTCGCGCTGGCTGACCGTGTTGAACCACCTCGGCAGCGCCGTGGTGCTGCTGCCGGACGCGGCCCGGTTCGGGATGCCGACGGGCGGCCAGTTGGCGTGGCTGTTCCTGTTTGGGTCGGTGCAGATGGGCTTGCCGTACTGGCTGATGGCCCGCGGCCTGCGGTCGATCAGCCCGTCCGAGGCGGCCATGCTGTCACTGCTGGAGCCGATCCTGAACCCGCTGTGGGCGTACTTGGTGTCGCCGGCGGAGGAGCTACCCGGCCCGCTGACCTGGATCGGCGGGGCATTCATCCTGGCAGGGATTGCTTACAGATACTGGCCGCAAAGCATCGGAAAGGACGGAGCGAGCCCGCGTTAAGTTGGGTAATCTGAGGCAACCTTACGTTATTCAGCTCCCCGCGCCCGTTTCTCCCCTCGTGGCGCAGCCCGCAAGCCAGCGCGGCTAACGTTACCCACACAGCCTGCAATTGATGACCGGACCTGAATCAGCTCAGGCATAGAGTCGGCCACGGATTCATGTCATTTCGCTCGGGGTCGGCAAAGCTTAAGTCCGGCTCTCGGCCGGTTGTCCAGGACTTGCTCCGAAGCGAGACCGCCGGCATGTTCCGTCGCGGTCACTCGCCCAACCCCAGCACGTCGTCCATCGTGTACTTCCCGGCCGGCTTGCCGGCGAGGTACTTCGCCGCCTGGATCGCGCCCCGGGCGTAGCAGTCCCGGGCGTGGGCGCGGTGGCTCAGTTCCAGCGTCTCGCCGAGCGTGCTGAAGATCACCGTATGCTCGCCGACGTTGTCGCCGACGCGGATGGCGTGAATGCCGATCTCCCCGGCCGGCCGCTCGCCCCGGACGCCCTCACGCCCGTGCCGCAGTTCCATCTCGCCCAGTTCCTCCTGAATGATCTTCGCCAAGTGCAGCGCCGTGCCGCTGGGGGCGTCCTTCTTGAACCGGTGGTGCCGTTCGACGATCTCCACGTCGAAGTCCCGGTCGCGGAGCAGCTCCGCCGCCCGCCGGACCAGGATCATGAGCACGTTGACGGCCAGGCTCGTGTTCGGCACGTAGAGGATCGCCGTTTCGAGCGCCGCCTTGGCGATGGCGACCCGATCGTCGGGCGGGTGGCCGGTGGTGGCGAGGACGACCGGGACCTTCCGGGCGACGCACGCCGGCAGGACGGCCATCGTCCCGGCCGGGGCGGAGAAGTCGATCAGCACGTCGAGCGGCGCGTCCGGCAGAGCGCTCGTGACCTTCAGCCCGAGCGGGCCGACGCCAGCCACCTCGCCGGCATCGCGACCCTGGAGCGGGTGGCCGGCCGAGTCCACGGCCGCCGCCAGCGTCACCTCGGGGTCGGCGGTGGCGATGTCGATCACCCGCCGGCCCATCCGCCCGCACGCCCCGTTGACGCCGATGGAGATGGTCATGACTGTCCCTCGATCGCCCGGACGATGGCCTCCGCGTCGGCGGCCACCGGGATCGGCCGGTTGGCGAACGTCGCCCGGAACCCCCGGGATGAACCCGGGGGCTCGCCCGTGTGGTAGGCCACCGTCGCCGCCGGGTCCTTGAGTGCGTGGCCGGTCAGGACGCAGACCACCCGCGCGTCGGCCCCGATGACGCCCTCGGCCGCCAGCAGCCGAGCCCCGGCCACGCTCGCCGCCGACGCCGGTTCGCACCCGAACCCGCCGGCCCCGACCTGCGCCTTGGCATCGAGGATGTCCTGGTCGGATACGGCCCGCACGACCCCGCCGCACGTCTCCAGCGCCCGCAGCGCCTTCGGCAGATTGACCGGCCGGTTGATCTCGATCGCGCTGGCGACCGTCGCGGCCTTGCGTCCTTCGCGCTCTAGCAGACGGTAGTATTCGTCGATGACAAACCGATTGGGCGTGCCGCGGTCCCACCGCAGCGCCCGCGACTGGAACAGCTCGAAGAAGGTGTTGGCCCCGGCGGCGTTGATGACGGCCAGCCGCGGCAGGTGGTCGATCAGGCCCAACTCGGCCAGCTCGGCGAACGCCTTGCCGAATGCCGACATGTTGCCGAGGTTGCCGCCCGGCACGACGACCCAGTCCGGCACCTCCCAGCCGAGCGCCTCCAGCACCCGATACATGATCGCCTTCTGTCCCTCCAGGCGGAACGGGTTGACGCTGTTGACCAGGTAGATCCCGAGCCGCGGGGCAACCTCGCGGACCAGCCGCATGGCGTCGTCGAAGTCGCCGGCGATCTGGAGGGTGAGCACGCCGTGGTCGAGGGCCTGGGCCAGCTTGCCGTGGGCGATCTTGCCGCTGCCGACGAAGACGACCCCGGCCATCAGCCCGGTGGCGGCACAGTACAGGGCCAGGGACGAACTGGTGTTGCCGGTGGAGGCGCAGGCGGCCCGGCGGGCACCGGCGAGGCGGGCGTGGGTGAACGCCGCCGTCATGCCGTTGTCCTTGAAACTGCCGGACGGGTTCAGCCCCTCGTACTGGAGGAAGAGCCGGCCGGCGTTGAGGCCGACGTACCGGCCGACGGCGTCCGCCGACCGCAGGAGCGTCTGGCCCTCGCCGACGGTGGCGACCAGCCCCGGCGGCGCGAACGGCAGCAGCTCCCGGAACCGCCAGACGCCGCTCAGGGCGAGCGGGTCGGTCCGCTGTGACCACTTGGCCTCGAACTCGCGCAGGCTCTTCGGCGGGCGGAGGCGGTCCCAGTCGTAGGCGACGTCGAGCAGGCCGCCGCAGCGGGGGCAGCGGAAGTCGGTCGCGGTCAGGTCGAGGGTGGCCGCACAGGCGGGGTGGATGCAGCGCTGGAAGGCGGCGTCGGCCATGACTCTGCGTCCGGAAGTCGGGAGCGGGTCAGGTGCCACTCTAGCAGACGTGCTCGGTCGCGCCTATCGGTCCGCGGGCTCAGTCCCGAGAAACGCCTTCGCCTCAAGCGCCAACCGCCGGCTGAATGCGGCGGCCCCTCCGGGCAGGAGGTGGTGCCCGTCCCAGAAATCCTCATCCCGCATCCACCGCCGTGCGTCAATCACGGGCACCCCGAATTCGTCGGCCAAGCCGCGGACATACGCGTCGAGCCGCTCGCCGGCACCGGGCGGATACCATTGACGGAACGCCTCGCCTTCGGGCATGAGGAGCAGCGCCGCGGGCGCGTCCTGACGGCGGCAATCGTCCAGAATCCGCCGCAGGAAGCGGTCGGGCACCGGCGCGATGGTGAATTCGCTCAGCCGGTCACGGTACTCCGCGGCGGCGACGGCCAGTCCGTGCCGCCGCCCTTCCGGCGTGGCAACGGCCGCCGGCAGTTCGCACGCCCCGTCGGCATCCAACCCGTTCCAGACGTAATCGAGCCGGTCGGCCACCGGCAGCATCAACGGAGCGACCCGGCTGACCAAGCAGAACCGACCGGAGCACACGGGAACGAGCCGGGCCGCCAACCATTCGCCGCACATGATCCACGGGTGATCGCTCTCGGGGGCCAGATCGGCCACGTCACCCCAGCCCAGTCGGGAGGCGGACAACGCGCCGTCGATCGGACCGCCAGCGGCCAGGGCCGGCGGCATCACTTCCACGAGCACCCGGGCCGGACGAATCCCGTCGTCCCACAGCCGCCGCAGGACCAGCCACTCGCGCACCGGACCCGCGGCCGGCTGGCCAAAGTTGAAGACGATCGGTCCGTCCGGCGACGGGCCGAGGGCGTCGGGACGGAAGCCCAACTCGACCCGCGAGCTGCCGACGGCGACGACCAACGGCGCGCCGGGCCGCTCGCGCACCCGCTGCCGCAGCCGGATCAGGCGGGTGCCGAAGGATGGATCGCGCAGGTCCGGGCGGACGGTCTCCTCGGCGACGGCCAGCACCATTTGTGTCATGGCGAACACGGCGGCGGTCGCCAGCACGGCCCGCCGGCCCCGCGGCCCGGGGTCAACGCGCCGCTTCATTGCCAGCCCTCGCGCCGCAGCCGTTCGGTGAATGCCGCCGCCCCGGCCGGCGTCAGGTGGAATCCGTCGTAGAGGTCCCCGTCCGCCATCCACCGCCGGGCGTCGATCAACGTCGCCCCGAAGTGTTGGCGCAGGCCGGCGAAGTAGTCGTCTGCCCAGGCTTCGACGCCGTGCGGGTACCACGACCGGAATTCGCTCGATTCGGGCATCCAGACAACGGCCAGCCGAGTACCCGTCCGGCCGCACTCATCCAACAGGTCCTCGAATGCCCGGACCGCGTGCGGGTCGGCGACGCCGGCTGCCAAGCACGGGCCGTAGTAGGCGTGCACGGCGGCGAGGCGGCCGGGCCGCTGGTCCGGCCGCGGGTCGTTGCAGATCGGTTGCCAACCCCAATCGTCGTCGTCCCGCCACTTGTGGTCCACGCGCTTCGCCCCCGACAGCCACCGGGGCAGTGTTAGGTTCAGCAGCAGGAACCGGTGGTAATAGGACGGCGCCAGCACGGCGGCTCGGCGGTTGCCGGTGAACCGGTCCGGGTCATGGACGTATCGCGTGACAAAGGGCAGGTCGGCCCCGTTGAGAGTGTTCGGGTCGATCCGTTCGTCTTCGCGGTACGGGCCGGCGGCCATGAAGAACGGCGGCCAGAATTCGACCGTTACCCCGTCCGGGCGGGTGTCACCGCGAACCAGCCGGTCGTACGTCAGTGCTTGCAGGATCGGGCCGGCGCCGAGCGCACCGAAATTGACGACCAGCGGTTCACCCGCAGCCGGGTAGTCCGCGAGTGCCCCGGCCCGGACGCCCATGAACACCCGCGAACTGCCGAGAAAGACGTGGACCGGGTGGCCGGGGTGGTCGGCCCGGCGGGCGAGCAGCCGCTGCCGCTTGGCGGCGTACTCCGGGTCGCAGAGTCGGGAGCCCGGCCGCTGAATTGCAGCCGTGAGGACCACCTGACTGACGACGACAACCGCGGCCAGCCAGCCGACGGCGGCCCGTGACCGCCGCGGGTCGGGCCGCCCCGGTCGCTGTGATCGCCGCGGTCCTGACCACGCCGCGTCCATCCGTCAGTCCGTGGGTCCGGGGCCGGCCGGGCCGAGGAGGTCCGCGACGACCCGGCCCAGTCGGTTCGAGAAGCGGGCGGCCCCGTCGGGGAGCATGTGGTGCGAGTCACAGAAGGCGTCGTCGCCGAGCCAGAAGCGGGCATCGATCAGTGGGGCGCCGGCGTCCCGGCTGACGTTGCGGAGGAACTCGATCAACGCGGCGTCGACGTCGGGCGGATACCAGCCGCGGAAGTCGGAGCCTTCCGGCATCAGCAGCAGGGCGACGTGGGTGCCATGCCGGCGGCACTCTGCCACGGCCTCGGCCACCGCCCGGGCGGCCGGCGTGTCGAAGCGCAGTGTTTGAAGCAAGTCGTAATACTCGGCCCGGGCGTGTGCGACGCCCTGGCAGTAGCCGTCCGGCGTGACGGTGTCGTTGACCGGCCGCTGCCAGCCGGTGGGGTCGGTGTGCCGGCCGCAGTCGAACCGCACCTGCCACGACAGGTAGCCGTTCAGGAGCCGGCCGAGGAGCGGGAAACGGTAGCCGAAACTGGGGACGAGCTGGGCCTGGCGCCACCGCGGCAGCAGGTCATCCGCCGGGAAGTCGTGCTCGATGACCGCGGTCACGTCGTCGCCGCGGAGCCGTTCGGGTTGCAGGAACGGCTGCTCGGCCGGGACCGGGCCGCGATCGGCGATGAGCGGCGGCAGCACTTCGAGGATGATCCAGTCGGGCCGC
>DASXAN010000179.1:0-1621 GCA_036406755.1 Gemmataceae bacterium | reverse complement strand
ACCGCACCTCGACCTGCGCCGCCTGATACACCTCGTGCGTCACGTCATCCTGCACGAACGCCACCACCACCAGCGGCTTCAGCCCCAGCGGCCGGTCCGGGAACACGAACCCCGCGTTCTTCTTCTGGTACTCGTCCAATTCCCGGTTCAGCCCGGCCCGCAGCTCGGTCACGTCCACCGTCGCCTCGACCCGCTGCGCGGGTACCCCGTCCGCCGCCGGCTTCGGCAGCGGCCAGCCCTCCACCGGGCCGGCGAACCCGCGGACGACGCACTGGTGATACCGCAGTCCGTTGCCGCCCCGGTATCGCACGGCCGACTCCGACACCGCCAGCCGCAGCCGCACCTTCTCCCCCGGCTTCGACAACCCGCTCACCTTCGCCGTGATCGACAGCTTGTCGCCGGACCGCTGGGCTGTGAGCTGTAGCTGCGCGGCGGCCGGCGTATCCAGGAGCGGGTCGATCAACGCCCGGTACTGCTTCAGCTTCGCGGCGGCGAACTCCGGCGGGCCGCCGCCGCCGGCCCCCGGCCGGCCGTTGATGACTACCGTCGGCGTCGCCGCCGCGGCCCGGTCCATCCGCGCCAGGTAGTACGCCCACCGGGCCTGACTCGCCGCGTTCGCCAGCGGGTCGGCGTCAGGCAGGTGCAGGTGGTACTCCAGGCGGACGACCTCCGTCGGCTTGTACGCCCGGGCCAGGGCGTCGAACGCCAGCGCCGCGGCCATGCTCGGCGCGTCCTCCGCCCCGGTGAACAGCTCCACCAGCACCGCCCGGTCGCTGCGGGCTTTGCGGCCGGTGTACGGGTCCGGGCGGACCGGGAACCCGGCTAGGTAGTCGCGGTAGTCCATCGCCTCCAGCGTGTCGAGCCGCGCCCGCACCGTTGCCGCGGCCGGGTCGTTGGCCTGCCGCAACAGCCGCTCCAGAACGTCGAGCACGGCAAGCTGCACGGCCACGTCGTCGGACGGGTCCAGCAGCCGCTCGGCCCGGCGGGCCAGGTCCAGGGCGACGGCCGAGTACGCCGGCTGGTCGAGCAGCGGCCGGACGAGGCGGAGCAGCACGGCGATGTGCCAGCGGACGCCGTGCGACTCGGCCGCCTTCGCCGCCCTGTCGACCCACGCCTTGACCTCCTCGGGCTTGGCCTTGGACGCACTCGCCCCGCGGAGCAGCTCGGCGGTGATGCTGTAGAACAGGGGACCGGTCGGCGGGCCGGAGGTGACCATCTCCTTGAGCAGCTCGGTGCGGTCGAACTTGGCGAGCGCCGACGGCTCCATCGTGACCGGCACCAGCGCGTCGCCGGCGGCGACGGAGCCGGACACCGGGCCGCGGCCGGCCGGGAGTTTGCCGTCGAACGTCATCGCCTGGTTGCCGGCCAGGACGAGGGTGAACCGCAGCCGGTCGCCGGTGACGCGGACGTCGCGGACGGACGGCGTCAGCTGCGGCGGCAGGTCGAGGCCGCCGAGGAACTGGCCGGTCCACTGGTTGTTCTGGTGGGCGAAGGAGAGCAGGGCGGTGAAGGACGAGTCGCCGAACTCGGCCGTCAGGCGGTAGGAGCCGGCCGGGCCGTCGGCGGCCGCGGCGGGGGCGGCGACAAGGGCGAGAAGCAGAATGGCGTGGCGGGACATGGC
>DASXAN010000178.1:0-5791 GCA_036406755.1 Gemmataceae bacterium | reverse complement strand
GGCCAACGGTTCCAGGAGCGCCGCCCCCGGGTCGCCCGTTTCACTGATCAGGAAGCGGTACAGCTTGCGCACCAGGAACCGGGCGCAGGCCGGGTGTTCGAGGGCCAGGCGCTGCACGTCGGTGCCGTCCCACGCGCCGCGCCGGCCAAGGATGGTTTTTTCGCCGTCGTCGTGGAAACGCGGGGCGAGGGTGAACTTCTCGCCGTCGGTGTGCCAGCCGGTGAAGGCGCGGGCGGCCTCGCGGATGTCCGGTTCCGTGTAGTGGCCGGTGCCGAGGGTGAACAGCTCCATCACCTCGCGGGCGTAGTTCTCGTTCGCCTGGCCCTTGACGTTGCGGTTGGAGTCGAGCCAGACGAGCATCGCCGGGTCGCGGCTGACCTCCGCCAACAGCGGCCGGAACTTGCCCAGGGCGTGGCGGCGGAGCGTCTGGTTCTGGGCGTACATCGCCTCGGTCGAGCGGACCTTGGCGATGCTGGTGGCGAAGTGGTTGTGCCAGAACAGCGTCAGCCTTTCGCGGAGCGGGTGGCCGGAGTTGAGCATGGCGTATAGCCACCAGCCGCGCAGGGCCGATTCGTCCCCGCCCTTGGCGATCGACGCGCCGGTGTCGGTGACGAGTTGCTCGTACTGCTTGGCGTCCGGATCGCCCTGCAGGAGGCGGTCGAGGGTGGCCTGCGGCCCGTCCTTAACGGCCCGCCGCAGCTCGTCGAGCGTGGCCCCGAAAGCGGCCCGGCGGTACAAGTGGCCGGCCCAGCGGGGCGACCAGGTTTGGTTGTCGTCGGGCTGCCACGGCTGCCAGGCCCGGGCCGGGTCCACGCGGTCCAGCGGGGGAAGTGCCATGAGCCGCCTCCGGTGCGCGTCGTGACGGGTATACCGGCGTCCGAACCGCCGTGTTTCGATTTGCGGCTCCATCGTAATCGGCCGCGGGTCAGGATGCAACCATGTGCCGAAAATGCGGGTCGGGACGGCAGCGACGTGCCGCCCACGCGGACATGATCCGCGGTCGATCCGGATATTCCGCCGCGTGACGTTTGCCGGCGGCCGTGACGACGCCAGCCAGCCGGACTTTGAGCTAGACTAGAGTTGCGCCATCCCAGATCGTGGACCGTCCCGATGTCAGACACCCCCTCATTCGCGACCTCCCGCGGTCGCCGCCTCGACCTGCTCGTCCTTGCCGCGGCCGCGGCCGGTTGCCTCCTGCCTTTTGCCGCCAAGCCGCTGCACATCGACGACCCGTTGTTCATCTGGGCCGCCCGCCGCGTCCACGAGCACCCGCTCGACCCATACGGCTACATCGTGAACTGGGACCACTTCGACCAGCCGATGTGGCAGGTGACGCAAAACCCGCCGGTGGCGGTGTACTACGCGGCGGCCGCGGGGCTGATCGGTTGGGGCGAGGTCACGCTGCACCTGGCATTCTGGCTGCCGGCGGTTGGCGTCCTGTGGGGCACGTACCGATTGGCCCAACAATTTGGGGCACCACCGTTACTCTCGGCCCTGGCGTCGCTGACGGCGCCGGTGTTTTTCGTCTCGGCCACGACCGTCATGAGCGACGTGCTAATGCTCTGCGGCTGGCTCTGGGCGTTGGTCTGGTGGGACCGGGGACTGCGGGAGGGCCGGCTCGGACCGCTGTACGGGGCCGGCGTGTTGGCTCTGGCGGCCGTGCTGACGAAGTACTTCGCCATCACCTTGCTCCCGCTGATGGCCGTCTACGCTTTGGCGCTGGCCCCACGCGGCTGGCTGCGCTGGCTACCGCCGCTGGCGGTGGCGGCCGGCGGTGTCGTCGCCTACCGGTTCGGCACGCAGGCGCTGTACGGCCAGGACTTGTTGGGCAAGGCCGTGGAGTTTACCAAAGGTTACGAGCACGCGGTGTTCTGGTCGGGCGCTTCCTGGCGCGGCACGTCGGCCCTGACATTTCTCGGGGCCGGGGCCGGCGGGCTGGCGCTGCTCCTGCCGCGGCCGGTGCTCCGTCGCTGGCTGCCGTTCGTGGCGCTGGCCGCCCTGGCCGGCGCGTTCGCCGTCTGGGACAGCGGCGTGCCGTGGTGGTTTCGGGCGCAGCTGCTTGGCTGGGCGGCGGTCGGTGGCGGGTTGGTCCTGATCGCCGTCGGCGAGCTGTACCGGCGGCGGGACCCGGAGTCGCTGCTCCTGGCCCTGTGGATCACGGGGACCTATGCCTTCACCGCGTTTGTCAACCATTCGGTCAACGCCCGGTCGATCCTCCCGGCCATGCCGGCCCTGGCCATCCTGGTGCTGCGGCTGCCGGGCCGGGACCGCGGGTTGACCGGCGGCCCGGCGTGGGCGCTGATCCCGGCGGCCGCCCTGGCGCTGGCCGTGGGCTGGGCGGACCTGCGGACGGCCGAGGCCGACCGGACCGCGGCCCAGTGGGCCTCCGGCTTCGCGCCGCCGGGCCGGACGCTCTGGTTCCACGGCCACTGGGGCTGGCAGTATTACCTGGCGCAAATGGGCGGCCGGGCGTGGGACGAAACCGCCTCGCGGGCGGTGCCGGGCGACGTCATCGCCATCGCGTACAACGACTACGCCCTCCCGCGACCGGCGGACGACCGGGTGCGGACGGCGGCCGAACTCGACGTGGCCCCGTGTCCCTGGTTGGCGACGATGAGCCCGTCGGTCGGGGCGGGGTTCTATAGTTTCTACTGGGGGGCGCTGCCCTACGCCTTCGGACCTGTCGCGCCGGAGCGGTTCGAGATCGTGCAGGTCACCCAGCCTTTCGGACGTCACAAGCATGTTCCCGTCGCCTCGGGCTCCCCATGACTGACCGCGGCCGCACACCCACTCGGACGTTCGCGGCCGGGCTTTGCGCCGTCTGCGCGGTCGCTCTGCTCATCCGCTGGCCGATCGCCGACATCCCGTTCGAGCGCGACGAGGGGGAGTACGCCTACATCGCCCGGCACTGGCTGCGGGGCGAGGTGCCGTACCGCGACGCCTTCGACCAGAAGCCGCCGGGCGTGTTCGTCGCCTACGCCGTCATCGAGACGTTGATCGGCAGCGGCCCGGCCGCGATCCACTGGGGGACGCAGCTCTACACGCTCGGCACGTTGGTCCTCGTGGCCCTGATCGGCCGCCGATTCCTTAACGAGCGGGCGGGCTTACTGGCCGCCCTGTTGACGGCGTACATGACTGCCGACGTGTGCGTGCTCGGCAACGCGGCCAACACCGAAGTCTTCATGATCCTGCCACTGGCCGGCGGGTTTCTCTGCGCCGTGTACGCCATCGATGGCGGTCGGGCGAGTTGGGCCGCGGCCGCCGGGGCGTTGAGCTGTTTGGCGATGCAGTTTAAGCAGGTCGCCCTGCCGAACGCGGTCTACCACGGGTTGCTCCTGCTCGCCCTCGGCCGGCCGCGCCTGCCGCTCTGCGCCGCCTACGTCGGGGGCGGCCTGGTGGCGGCAGTGCCGACCGTCGCCTACTTCTGGTCGGTCGGCGCCTGGCACGAGTTCTACGACTGTGTCGTCGGGCATAACCTCGCCTACGCCCAGCGCGTGCCCCTCGCCGACTACCCCGACTGGTTCTGGTATCACTTCCACTTCATCCTCAGCAAGTGGTGGCCGATCTTCGCCATTGGGGTGGTCGGGCTGGTGGACCGCGGCGGTGACGGGGCGGCTGGCCGGCGGACGCGCCTGGTGCTGAGTTCGTGGTTGCTGTTCTCGTTCCTCGGCGTCTGCACCGGCGGCTATTTCCGCGAACATTACTTCTTCCAGATCGTCCCGGCCGTTGCCGTCCTTGCGGGCCGGGGGTTGACAGTTCTGGCCGAGAAGCTGGCCCCGGGACGCGGCGGGCTGTTGGCCTGGTCGGCGGCGGGACTGGCGATCGCCGGCGGCGCGCTCGTGGCGCCGTGGTACTTCATTCCGGGGCACGCCATCAAGAAGGTCGATGCCATCTACCGGGGGTGCCCGTTCGGCGAATCGCTGGCCGTCGCGGACTACGTCGCCCGCAACACCGGGCCGCACGACACGGTGTTCATTTACGGCTCCGAACCGCAAATCCTCTGCTACGCCGACCGCACGAGCGCCAGCCGGTACATCTTCGTCTACCCGCTCATGACCCCGTTCCCCGATACAGTTGACCGGCAAGCCGCGGCCTTCGAGGAAGTCAAGCGGGCCCGGCCGCGCGTCATCCTCGTGGTGAACTCGGGCGGGTCGTTCTGCGCGGACGAAGGGACGCCGTCGCTGTTGGGGGACGCGCTGGGTACTCTGCTCCGATCCGAGTACCGGCTGGTCGGAACCGCCGACACCGGCGATACCGACCTGCTGCCGTTCACGGGCGGCCTCACAGCCGAAAACCCCGCGCAGCCGAAGATCGACCACACGCTGGCCGTCTGGGAGCGCGTCGGCAGTTAAGCCGGCCGCCGCGATACGGTTAGTTGGCCGGGCCACCGCGGCCCGCAGCCGATAAACTGACCGGACACTCCGGATGACCCGACGGCGAGGCGGTTCATGATTGCGGCGATTCGCGACAAGGTGCTGGCCGGCGAGCGGCTGACGTTCCACGACGGGATGGCGCTCGAAACCGAAGCCGACCTGTTCACGCTCGGCGAGCTGGCCAACATCGTCCGCGAGCGGAGGCACGGCCGGAATACGTATTACAACGTCAACGAGCACCTCAACCCGACCAACGTCTGCGTCTACCGGTGTACGTTCTGCGCCTTCCGGGCCGACCTGAAGAGCCCGAAGGGCTACGTCATGTCGGACGAGCAGATCGTCGAACGGGCCGCCGAGGCCGACCGCAAGGGGGCGACCGAACTCCACATCGTCGGCGGGCTGCACCACCAGCTGCCGTACGAGTGGTATCTGAACGTCATCAAGGTCATCCACGCCGCGTTCCCGCAGTTGCACCTGAAGGCGTACACGGCAGTGGAATGGGACTGGTTCCAGCGGCTGACCGGCCGGCCGACGAAGGACCTGCTCGCCGAGTTCAAGGCGGCCGGTCTGGGCAGTCTGCCCGGCGGCGGCGCGGAGATCTTCCACCCGGAGGTCCGTGACCAGATCTGTGAGCACAAGGCCGATGCGGACGCGTGGTTCCGCATCCACCGAGAGGCGCACGAGCTGGGCCTGCGGTCGAACGCCACGATGCTCTATGGCCACATCGAAGGGCCACGGCACCGCATCGACCACCTCGTCCGGCTCCGCGAGTTGCAGGACCAGACCGGCGGGTTCCAGACGTTCATCCCGCTGGCGTTCCACCCGGACAACACGAAGTTGTCGCACATCCCGAAGCCGAGCGCGATCACCGACCTCAAGGTGATGGCGATCAGCCGGCTGATGCTCGACAACTTCCCGCACATCAAGGCGTACTGGGTGATGCTCGGCGTGAAGACCGCTCAGCTCGCGCTGAGCTTCGGGGCCGACGACATCGACGGGACGGTGGTCCATGAGAAGATCTACCACGACGCCGGTTCGGACTCGCCGCAGGAGATGAGCGTCGCCGAACTGCGGCGGCTGATCGAGGAAACGGGGCGAGTGCCGGTCGAGCGGGACACGCTGTACCGCGAGGTGGTCCGCCAGGAGAGAACGTGGAGACCGGGGCGGTCGCTCGCGGTGGTCGGTTAGCCGCTGGCGGCTTGGCGAGGTGTGCCAAGCGCGTGTTGTCGGGGTGGAAGGCCAGCGGGATGAATGTCTGGAAACCGCCGGTCTCGTCCTGCAACTCGCGCAGCCGGATCAGGTGGTCGATGCGGTGGTGCGGCTTCTCGATGTGGCCGTAGAGCATGGTGGCGTTGGAGCGCAACCCCAGCTCGTGGGCCTCGCGGTGGATGCGCAGCCAGGCGGCGGCGTCGGCCTTG
>DASXAN010000177.1:0-4270 GCA_036406755.1 Gemmataceae bacterium | reverse complement strand
GGCGGGGACGAGGCGGGGCGATTCGTGCCTTCGGACATGAATCGTGTAGCTCTCCCAATCGACATCCAATGCAAATCCCAGTCGGCGCAGTGATTCGACCATGACCTCCGTATCTTCGCTGCGGAGGACGTTGACCAAGTGACAAGAGGTGGTCCGCGAGCATAGTGCGGCGAGGACTAGCGCCCGGTTAGTCATGCTCTTGCTGCCGGGCACGCGAACTTCAGCCGCCAGGGGCCGGTCCAGCGGCCTCACCTCCAGCTTGTCCGGGTACGTCCGCGGCTCAGTCATACGTCACCCGCATCAGGAACAGCCCCTGCGGCGGCGCGGTCGGCCCGGCCTCGCGGCGGTCCTCGGCCTTCAGCACCTCTTCCACCCGCGACTCGGGGACGTGGCCGCGGCCGACGTCGATCAGCGTTCCCGCGATCGACCGCACCATGTTGTACAGAAACCCGTCCGCCTCCACGTCGATCCAGACGTACTCGCCCGCCCGGCTGACGCCCAGGTGCGTCACCGTGCGGACGCTCGACTGGCGGTTCGGCCAGTCCGTCTCGAAGCTGTGGAAGTCATGCCGGCCAACCAGGCACCGGCTGGCCCGGCGCATCGCCGCGGCGTCGAGCCGGCGGCGGACGTGGCAGGCGTACTTGCGGAGGAACGGGCTGGGCACCGGGCCGTCGTGGATCACATACCGGTAAAGCTTCCGCTTCGCGTCCTTGTTCGCGTCGAACGACTGATCGACCTCGCGCGCATCGCGGATCACGACGTCCGGCGGCAACCGGGCGTTGACCGCCTTGACGAACACGTCGGGCGGGTATTCGGCCGCGGTGTAGAAGTTGGCCACCTGGCCGACGGCGTGGACGCCGGCGTCGGTCCGGCCACTGGCGTTGAGACGCACCCGTGGCTCGCCGGTCAGGGCCGCGATCGCGCCTTCCAGCGTTTCCTGCACGGTCCGGTAGCCCGGCTGCGTCTGCCAGCCGTTGAAGTCGGTGCCGTCGTAGGAGATGGTCAGCGCGATGTTTCGCACACGTGTTACTTACGGCGCTTGAGCAGTTCCTGCGCGATCTGCACGGCGTTCGTCGCCGCCCCCTTGCGGAGGTTGTCGGACACCACCCACAGGAGCAGGCCGTGCTTGACACTCGGGTCCGGCCGCAGCCGGCCGACGAACACCTCGTCCCGCCCGGCCGCCGTCAGCGGCGTCGGCACCTCGCCCTTCGCCAGGTCGTCCATGAGCGCGATGCCGGGTGCCTTCCGCAGAACCGCCCGCGCCTGCTCGACCGTGATCGGCCGGGCGAACTCCAGGGCGATCGACTCCGAGTGGCCGGTGCGGACCGGCACGCGGACGCACGTCGGCACGACGCAGATCCGCTCGTCGCCGAGGATCTTCCGCGTCTCCCGCACCATCTTCAGTTCTTCCTCGGTGTATCCGTCCTCGCCGACGGTCCAGTCATGCGGCAAGACGTTGCCAGCCAGCCGCGCCGCGTGGGCCGTCGGGGTTGGCACCGGCTCGCCCTTGCCGATGGCCGCCATCTGGCGGTCGAGATCGTCGAGGCCCTTCTGGCCCTTGCCGGATGATGCCTGGTACGTCGAGACGACGACGCGGTTAATGTGGGCCAGGTCGTGTAGCGGCTTGAGCGCAACGACCATCTGGATGGTGGAGCAGTTTGGGTTGGCGACGATCCCCTTGGGGATGTAGGCGAGGGCATGGGCGTTGACCTCGGGCACGACCAGCGGCACGTCCGGGTCCATCCGCCAGGCTGACGAGTTGTCCACGACGACGGCCCCGGCCTTGGCGGCGATCGGGCTGTACTCGCGGCTGATCGACGCCGGCGTGCTGGACAGGACAATGTCCACGCCGGCAAACGCTTCGGGGCGAATAGGCTCGACCGCGTGGGTCGTCCCGCGGAAGGTAACGGCCTTGCCGGCGCTTCGCTCGGAGGCGAGGAACTTGATCGACCGGAGGGGGAAGTTCCGCTCCTCCAGCACCTTGCGCATCAGCTCGCCGACCGCTCCGGTCGCGCCGACCACCGCCACGCTAGGGTCCACGTCAACATCCTCCGGGTGACTCGTCCTTCCGTCGCCGGCACCCTTTTCTTGTAAACCGGGCCCGCAGTTCTGACAAGGGACGCGGCCTGCGGGGGATGGGTTCATGACTGCCTGCCGGCCCGATTCAGCCGTGCCGCGAAACGGCTGCGGGAGTCGAATTCCGGTGTTTGTCGCGGTGTCTACAAATGGTTGAGCCTCGCCCGCGGTGTCCATAGGCTGTCAACGACCGGTCACTCCGAGGGAGGTTCATGCACTCGCGGACTCGGCTACCAGAACTCATCGTCGGCGTGTTGTCGATCGGAGCCTTAGGCGTGGCCGCCTGGGTGACGGGCTGGCCGCTGCTTGCCGTAGCCGTGGCCGCGGGGCTGGGTGCCGCGACGGTGACGATCGTCGCCGTGCGACGGCTCGACGCGGATCGACGGGCGCGGCTGCTCCGCGAGGCCGTGCAGAAGTCCGAGCGGATGCGGCTGCTGGGACAGGTGTCCGGAGGATTGGCGCACCAACTCCGCAATGCCGTCGCTGGGGCCAAGTTGGCCGTCCAGTTGCATGCCCGGTCGTGCCGCGACGGAGACGCCGAGTCCCTGGACGTGGCCCGCCGCCAGCTCGCCCGCATCGAGGCAGACTTGGCCCGGTTTCTGGACCTGGGCCGGGACGACGTGCCGCGGCGGCCGTGCCACGTCGTCGAGTTGGTCGAGGAGGCGGTCGCGCTGCTGCGGCCGCAGTGCCGACACGCGGACGTACAACTCTGCTGGGAACCGCCGGCCGGCGAGCCGGTCGTGGCCGGCGACCCCGGCCGGCTCGGGCACGTCGTCATCAATTTGCTCACCAACGCCGTCGACGCAGCCGGCCCGGGCGGGCACGTCGAGGTGACGGTCGAGCAGTCCGAGAACGGCGGGTGCCAGGTCGAGGTGTGGGACAGCGGGCCGGGGCCGAACGCGGCGGTCGCCGGCCGGCTGTTCGAGCCATTCGTCACCGGCAAGGCGGACGGGGTCGGGTTGGGGCTGTTCGTCGCCCGGCAAGCCGTGGCGGCCCACGGCGGGCGGCTGGGCTGGCGGCGGGACCGCGGTCGGACGTGCTTCCGCGTCGAGCTGCCGGCCGGCGACGAAACACCCGTGCTCGAACCGGCCGCGGCCGGGAGCCGGTGAGCGTCGGCCGCGGGCCCGTCACTCGACGACGACGAGATTCTTCAGCCGCCGGTCGCCGAGGGCGGGCATGACCGTCTCCTGGGCGAGTTGCTTGTAGTAGTAGCTGCCCACGCGGCCGGAGATGACCACCTCCTCCGGCGTCTCGGTCACGAGCAGGTGTCGCAGGAATGGCAGGGAACAGTCGCGGAGGGCGTCCGCCGCCGTCCGGGGCAAATGGGTCGCGGTCGCCATGTCATTGCACTCCTTCACAGCCGCATCGTCCATCCGGCCGGCGAGTCGGCGGGCGACGTCGCCGGAACGAGCGGTCACACCGGCGCCGATGGGGGCCGGTGAACAGGGCGTGCGAGTAGGATCCGCGGGCGGGAAGTGAGTGCGGATCCGCCGCTAGCACCTAGTGTATGCGGGCAGGGTAGCCGGCGGCAACAGATGACGGCCGGAGGCGCGCCGCGGACCCGCCGGGTGGCCTTGCCCCGCCGCCGGCAATCCGGCAGCATGGGCGCTGCCCCGGAGGGACCCGCCGTGACTTGGCTGGAGACGCTGACCACCTACTGGCAGGAGATCACCGCCTGGACGGCCGTCATCGACGCCGTCCTGATCGTCACGGTCGTCCCGTGGGTGCTGGCGATCAAAAAGGAGGCGATCTCCGCTATCGCCTGGTGCCTGCTGGTCGTGTTCATCCCGATCTTCGGTGCGGTCCTCTTCGTCCTGTTCGGCTACCAGAGCGTGCACCGACCGTTGAAACGGAAGCGGCGCCACCGGCACGCCTTCCGGGTGCGGAACCCGGCCGGCCGGCAGCCGGTCCACGCCGAGGCCGAGCAGGCCGAGAATCCGGACGACACCTGGGAGGGGATGGGCCGGCTCGCCAGCCGACTGGACGCCTACCCGGTCACCGATGGGAACAAGCTCACCTTCTACCACGAGGGTAAGCCGGCGTTCGACGACATGATCGCCGCCATCCGTGCCGCGGACCACCACGTCCATCTGGAGTTCTTCATCTTCCAGTACGACACGCTCGGCCGACAATTCCTCGACCTGCTCACGGAAAAGGCGAAGCAGGGGGTCGAAGTCCGGCTGCTGTATGACGC
>DASXAN010000176.1:0-3884 GCA_036406755.1 Gemmataceae bacterium | reverse complement strand
TTGGTCGTGACGACTTCCTCCAGCTCGGTCCGGGTCACCGGGAAGTGGTTACGAGCGCAGGCCGCGAGCAAATCGTCCACCGGCACCCAGCCGCCGGGCGCGAGCGTCAGCCCCAGCCGCTCCGGCTCGTGCCGGAGGTGCTTACTCAGGTATTTGCTCACCCGCACTCGTCGCTTGTCATCCATCCGTCAGACCGCCTCGGGAGATAGACATTCCGGCTCCGGCCGGCCGGGCAACCACAGCAACAGGCCCGGCTTCGGGATGTTCACCGTTGCCACACCGCCCGCCCGGCCGGCGGCGTGGTGGCGCAGGATCGCCTCCAGCGCCTGAATCGCGGCCACCACGTTGCGGTCGGCGGCGAGGTCGTTGTACATCAGCGCCTGCATCCGCTCCAGCCGCGCGGGCCGCTCGGCCGCCGGCCCGCCGAATTCGACATAGGCGAGTTCCTCGAAAAACCGGCGGAGGATTTCGATCCCGTAGCCCCGCTGGGATCGCTCGCCCCACGGCTCCAGGAAGGTGCCGTTGTAGTGATGGTTCGGCGTGTACTTGAGTTCGCCCGGCGTCCGGTTTTCCACCGTCATCTCGATGCCGCGCTTCCGCTGGTGTGCCGTCCAGACGCCGTTGTCGAACCGGAATTGGACCTCCTGCTCGACGTAGCCGGGGAAGTTGTCCGGCGTCACCCAGCTGGTGTGGATGTCGAACGCCGCCTGCCGGCCGTCCGGGTGCGTGTAGACGATCTGCTGCTGGACCGAGTCCCAGGTCGGGCCATCGGCGGGGCCGACGAGCCCCCGCTGGCCGGTGGCGGAGACGCGGGTGAGCTTCCAATCCGGGCCGAACGAGAAATCGATGAGCTTCAGGTAGTGGCAGGCGACGTAGGTGGCGGGGTTGCGGCCGGCGATCCACTCGGCAAACTGCTGGCCGCTGATCGACTTCGGCTCGAGCAGGGAACAGTAGCCGTTGTTGACGTGCTTCAGCGTGCCATCCGCGACGTGGGTGCGGAGCTTCTTGTGGTCCGGGTCGGCGAGCTTGTGGTAGACGACTTTCGCCAGCACGTTCTGCCGGCGGGCGAGGGCGACAAGCTCATCGAGTTCGGCCAACGAGAGAACGGATGGCTTTTCGATCAGGACATGCTTGCCGGCGGCCAGGACTTTCTTCGCGGCCTCGAAATGCCGGTCGTCCGGCGTGGCGACACAGACGGCATCGACGGGTTGGCGGAGCAGTTGGCCAACCGAGTCCGGCTCGACACAACTGACGAATGAGCCGATGCAGTTGCCGGCTCGGCGGCGGTAGTCCTCAGCCCGCTTGCCGGTCCGGCTGGCGACCGCCGCCAGATCCACAGTGACCGGTCCAAAGTCGCGGCGGTACAGTCCCTCGGCGTGCAGCTGCTCGAACAGCGGGCGGTAGGTTTCGTCGAAGATCATCCCCAGGCCGACCATGCCGGCCCGGAGGCGATTGGCGGGAACGGGCAGACTCATGCCGCCCATCGTAGCGGGCCGGGGAAGGGGCGGGAACCCGGTTTCGCCGAAACCGGGTTCCGAGCCTCATTGCAGCACCGGCGTTTCGCCGAACTTGGCGGCCAGCGCCTTCAGGTGCATGTCGATGTACATGTGCGGGCTCATCAGTAGCCGGGCCATTAGGCGGACGAATGGCACGTTGATTTCGCCGTGCTCGGTCAGCGTCAGCCGGCTGCCGCCGTCGCCGGCCGGCTCCAGGGCGTAATCCCACGTCCCCTCGAAGAGCTTCTTGGCGTCGTCGATCCGCAGCACCAGCCGCCGCGGCTCGTCCGCCTCGTCTACCCGCAGCTCGAAGCGGTTGCCGTCCTTGTAGTCGAGCTGCCAGACCTCCTTGCCGTCCCGGTCCGGCAGCCGGGTCACGGACTTGATGAGGCCCCACCACTCGGGGTATGTCTGGCCGTCGCGGATCACCGCCCAGACGGCCGGTGGCGGCTGGCGGAGGGTCAGGGTCCGCGCGGCCACGTGGCGGCGCGGCATGAAGCAGCCGACGATCGTCGCCACGCTCACCAGACCGGCGAGCAGGCCGGCGGTGGTCAGCGACCAGCCGAGGATGCCCATCGTTCGCCTCCGCGGTCGAGTGCTCATGATGCCGCCTCCGGGGAGAGATCAGCATGGCATCGGCGGGGTTCGTCGATGTCGCCTTTGGGCAGATAGGCCATCGACAGCGGCTGCGAGGATGCCCGAAAGCGGCGGTAGACACAAGCTCAGTTGCGGCGGCCGCCGACGAAATCGGAATTGAACATAACGGGCGTTATCGGACGTTGGGGTGAACCACCCGAAGCCCACCCGCCGCGCCGGGTGGGTCGGCAGCAACGTCCGATAACGGCCCTTATGTTCGATTGGCGTGCTCGAGCCGGAACTGCGTCCGCAGCAGCAAATACAGCAATAATCCCAGCGGACCGAGCAGAAGTGTCAGCAGCAACACCGCAGCCATGAGCCAGGCGCCGACGCCTCGCTCGCGGCTGTCGCGGTAGGCCCACCGGCCGACGAACAGGTCGAACGCCAGCAGGTGAATCCAGGCGACCAGGGCGACCTCCGGTCGGCCGAGCAGCCCGGCCAGATCGGCGAGTCGGAGCGGACCGGGCCGCAGGAACAGCAACAGAACGTCGGGAAGCTGCGGGACGACGAGGACGGCGTAGGCGGCCAGGAGCGGCATCACCGCCAGCCGGCCGTGCATGACCCGCTGCGTGCCCCGCCAGTGTGGCAGGGCGATCATCAGGAACCAGAATGGCAGCGGTAGGAGGGTGACGAACTGAAACAGCGCGTCCGACGGCGTCACGGCGCGGCCACCCCGTTGACGGACGCCCCTTCCCCGGCCGGCCCGTCGTCGACGACGCCCATCGCCCGGAACTTGCGATACCGGCCGTCGAGCAGGTCGTCGATCGGGATCTGGCTCAGCTCACGGAGATACCGGAGCAGGTACGTCTTCAGCGTCGCCCCCATCTCCCGCGGGTCGCGATGGGCACCGCCGAGCGGCTCCGGGATGACGTCGTCGATGACGCCGAGTCGCTTCAGGTCCTTGGCGGTCAGCCGCAGGGCCTCGGCCGCCAGCGGCTTGGTCCGGTCATTGGCCTCCCGCCAGAGGATGCCGGCGCACCCCTCCGGGCTGATGACCGAATAATAGGCGTGCTCCAGCATGTTCACCCGGTCGCCGACACCGACGCCGAGCGCCCCGCCGGACCCGCCCTCGCCGATGACGACGCACACGACCGGCGTCGGCAGCCGGGACATCTCGAGGATGCTCGTGGCGATCAGCTGGGCCTGGCCGCGCTCCTCGGCCCCGATGCCGGGGTACGCGCCGGGCGTGTCGATCAGGCAGACGACCGGCCGGCGGAACTTGGCGGCCAGCCGCATCTTCTGCATCGCCTTGCGGTATCCCTCCGGGTGGGCGCAGCCGTGGAAGCACTCCAACCGCTCCTTGGTCGTGTGCCCCTTCTGGTGGCCGACCAAGAGCAGGCGGAAGTCGCCCAGGCGGGCGAACCCGGTGCGGACGGCCCGGTCGTTGCCGATGGCCCGGTCGCCGTGCAGCTCGACGAACTCGTCGAAGATCATCTCGACGTAGTCCATCGTCTGCGGCCGGTCCGGGTGGCGGGACAGCTGCACCGTCTCCCACGCCGACAGGTTGCCGTACTTCTTCCGCTTGAGGTTGGCCAGCTCCCGACGGATGCGGCGGACCTCCTCGCCGCTCCCCCCGCCGGCCTCGAGGGTGGCCAGGGTGTCCTCGAGGGCGGCGATGTCCTTCTCGAACGACAGTCGGGACGGGGGCATGGTCGCGCACCTGCGGGCCGGAGTCGCACGTATTGTATTGCGATTTCGTGTCGCCGCGACCCGAGTCGGCGAGGGGAGCGCTGCGAGCGCTCCCCTCGCCGA
>DASXAN010000175.1:0-7244 GCA_036406755.1 Gemmataceae bacterium | reverse complement strand
GCCTCGCGCCATGATAACAGCCAGCCGGCGGCCGGGAGGGCGCGGAACCGCAGGTCACCCGTTCTTCTGGATCATGTACCGCAGCAGGTCCACGCACCGGTGCGAGTAGCCCCACTCGTTGTCGTACCAGCTCACTAGCTTGAAGAACCGATTGTTCAGTTCGATCCCCGACCCGGCATCGAAGATGCTCGAGTGCTCGTCGTGGATGAAGTCGCTCGAACAGACCTCGTCCTCGGTGTACGCCAGGATGCCCTTCAGGTACGTCTGGCTGGCCCGCTTCATGGCGGCGCTGATGTCCTTGTAGGACGTCTCCTTGACCGTCTTGACGGTCAGGTCCACGACCGACACGGTCGGCGTCGGCACGCGGAACGACATGCCCGTCAGCTTGCCCTTCACTTCCGGAATCGCCAGCCCGACCGCCTTCGCCGCCCCGGTCGTGGACGGGATGATGTTGATCGCCGCCGCCCGGCCGCCCTTCCAGTCCTTCTTCGACGGCCCGTCCACCGTCTTCTGCGTGGCCGTGTAGCTGTGCACCGTCGTCATCAGCCCCTCCTCGATCCCGAACCCCTCCTTAAGGAGCACGTGGACGACCGGGGCCAGGCAGTTGGTCGTGCAGCTGGCGTTGGAGATGATTGTGTGCTTGGCGGGGTCGTACTTCTCGTGGTTGACCCCCATCACGACCGTGATGTCCTCGTTCTTCGCCGGGGCGGAGATGATGACCTTCTTGGCCCCGGCCTGGATGTGGCCCCGAGCCTTCTCCGCGTCGGTGAACAGGCCGGTGCACTCGATCACGTACTCGACGCCGAGTTGCTTCCACGGCAGGGCGGCCGGCCCTTCCTTGACAGCCAGGCACTTGATCCGGTGGCCGTTGACAATCAGGACGTCGTCCTCGACGGCGGCCGAAGACGACTTATCGACCGTCACCTCGCCGTTGAACCGGCCCTGGGTCGAGTCGTACTTGAGCAGGTAGGCGAGGTTGTCCGCGAGCACCAGGTCGTTGACGGCCACGACGTCGATCGCCTTGCCGAGCAGCCCCTGCTCCACCAGCGCCCGGAACACCAGCCGCCCGATGCGGCCGAACCCGTTGATCCCGACTTTGACTGCTGCCATGGTCGCCTCCCTCGCCCCGGTCGCAAGTATCCGATAGACTCTGTCTTATCCCCGCCGGAATGGTCCGGCCATCCACCACGTCCGCCGAGGCTCCGCCATGCCCAGTCCGATCCGCGTCGCCGTCACCGGGGCTGCCGGCCAGGTGGCCTACTCCATGCTGCCGCGCCTCGCCTCGGGCGAGGTGTTCGGCCCGAACACCAAGGTCATCCTGCAACTGCTGGAAATCCCGCAAGCGCTGACGGCCCTCGAAGGCGTGGCGATGGAGCTGGAGGATTGCGCCTTCCCGACGCTTCAGGAGATCGTTACGACCGACGACCCGAACCGGGCGTTCGCGGGGTGCAACTACGCGCTTCTCGTCGGGGCCGCGCCGCGGAAGCAGGGCATGGAGCGGAAAGATCTGCTCGGCATGAACGGCAAGATCTTCGTCGGCCAGGGGCAGGCGCTGGCGAAGAACGCGGCCAGCGACGTCCGCGTCCTGATCGTCGGCAACCCGTGCAACACGAACTGCCTGGTCGCCTGCACGAACGGCCGCGACATCCCCGCCGACCGCTGGACGGCGATGACCCGGCTGGACCACAACCGGGCCGTGGCCGCGCTGGCGAAGAAAGCCGGGGTTGCCAACGAGGCCGTTACTTGCATGACCATCTGGGGCAACCACTCGAACACCCAGTACTCCGACTTCACGAACGCGAAGATCAGCGGCAAGCCGGCCCCCGAGGTGATCGGCGACCGGAATTGGCTGGAGAACACGTTCGTGCCACAGTGCCAGAATCGGGGGGCGGCGGTCATCAAGGCCCGCGGCCACAGTTCGGCGTTTTCGGCCGCCGGCGGCGCGATCGACCACGCCAAGACGTGGGTGACGCCGACGCCGGCGAACGACTGGACCAGCGCCGCGACGGTGTCCAAGGGCGAGTACGGGGTGCCAGCCGGGCTAGTGTTCGGCTACCCGTGCCGGGCCGACGGGAAGGGTAACTTCCGCATCGTCGAGGGCCTGAACCTTGACGCCTTTGGCAAGGCGAAGTTCGATGCGACGCTGAAGGAACTGCTCGAAGAGCGCGACGCGGTCAAGGACTTGATCCCGAGTTGACGCGCGTTGAGCGGGGAGGCGGAGGCGACCGCGCGAGCACTGACCATGCTCCATCCGCAGATCGTCGTCCACGAGCGCGACGGCCGGCTGGCCGAGCAACTGCGCCAACTGGCCGCGGCGGAGCGGTGGGCCCTGCGCGAGCCGCGGCAGGCCGACCCGCTCTGGCGGGCGCTCCAGCTCGGCGGGCCGACCGTGTTTGTCGTCAAGCTCGGCCGCAAGGAGCCGGAGCGGGAACTGGCCCTGATCGAGCGGGTCGGCTGGCACCTGCCGGACGTGGCGACCGTGGCCGTCGGCGACGTCGAGGACGCCGCGGTGCTGGCCGGCCTGGCTTGGGACGCCGGGGCCGCCTACGCCTTGTTCCCGCCGCTCTCCCGTGACCTGCTTCCCGAAGTGGTCGCCGGCCTGATGCGGCGGGCGGTCCGCGACGCCCTGCCCGCCGCGCCCGCGGAGCCTCCATGACACATGACCTGCCGGCCCTGGACGACACCCGCTGCACCGGGAGCGGCGTGTGCGTGGCCGCGTGCCCGACCGGCTGCCTGGAAATGGCCGGCGGCCGGCCGTGGATGCCGCGGCCGGCCGACTGCGTCAGTTGCACCCTGTGCGTGCTCGTCTGCCCGACGCACGCCCTGACGATGGCCCCGCCGCCGGCGGGCCAATGAAATGGGCCACCCCGGCGGACCGGGGTGGCCCCCATCCCTCACCAACGCCAACGCGACGTCAGTTCCCGGCGGCCGCCGTCACGACGGCCGGCTCGCGGAACGTCTCCTGGACCGTCTCGCCGGCCCGGACGATCACCCGCCGGGTTTCGCCCGTCGGCTTGCCGTCGCGGACGGCCTCGACGCGGACGGTGTAGTAGTACGCCTGGGCCGGCATCAGCGCCGGGGTGGCGAACGCCTGGCGGGTGCCGTCGCTGGTCACCATCTGGCCGTCGACGTAGATCTTGGCGTCGGCCGGCTTCTCGATGATGAGCTTGGCCGACGTGCCGGCCGGCTTGGCGCCGGTGGCCGGCGGGGCCGGCGTGCCGCCCGCGGGCGGGGCCGGGGTGCCGGTGGCCGGCGGGGTCGGCGCGGTCCCGGTCGCCGGGGCCGGCGCGGCGCCGGGCGCCGTGACGGTGCTCATCGGGTTGCCGGCCGGGTACGTGGCCGGGCGGTAGCCATAGTCCGTGGCCGCCCCGTAGCCGTACCAGCCGCCGTAGCAGCCGTAGGTGTAGCCGCCGCCGGAGCAGCCGCAGCACGAGCCGCCGTTGTAAACGCCGTAGCAGCCCATGCACCCGTAGCAGCCGCCGCCGTAGCAGCCGCCCCAGCACCCGCCGGAACAGCCGTAGCAGCCGCCCCAGCCGCCGCCGCAGCAGCCGTAGCCCGCGCCCCAGCAGCCCATGCACGACCCGTACTCGCCGCTGTGCAGGTACAGGCCGCCGTAGCAGCCGTGGGCCTTCTGCCAGTGGAACGCCGGCGCCTCGGCCGTGTTGGCCGTCAGCGCCGCCATCAGGATCACGCTGTACATCCCTTGGTCCTCCCGGTTCCAGTGATAGGCCGCGACACGCCCCCGGCCCGTCGCCGTCGAGCACGGAGTCTGGGGTAGATAGTAAATTTGGTTAAGATAATCGTCAAACGGAAAACTGGCTGATTTCGCCGGCCCTCCACGCCCGCGATTGGCGGGAAGTCGCGTAACCGTTACGGTTGCTACGACAGGACGGGATCGCGCCGGGCCGCCCGACTTTGACTCAAGTCGGCCGCCAGCGGCGGCAGACGAGGGCCGTGCCGGTGACCACCCAGGCGGCGGCGAGGCCGGCCGTGACAGCGAGGTCGCGCCACTGGCCGGGTAACACGTCTCCGGCGACGGCGGCGAAGACGTTGGCCGGGACGTGTGCCTCGAGCATCAGCGCCGGCACGACCGATACGCCGAGGCGCCGGCAGGCGGCGACGACGACCGCGGCGGCGACGGCGTACCCCAGCGCCCCGATGCCGGCGGCCCGCTGGGTCGGGGCCAGGGCCGCGATGGTGATGCCGAGGCCGAACGCCCCGACCGCCGCAACCGCCACGGCCGGCCAGAAGAACGGCTCGGCCCACACCGCCGGCCGCGCCAGGCCCGCCAGGACAATCGCCAGGGCCGCCGCGGTCGGGACGTAGCAGAGCGCCTTGGCCGCGACGGCGTCGGCGGCCGTGGCCGGCGTCAGCGTCTGCGCCGCCCAGGTGCCGCGTTCCTTCTCCTCGCACGCCACCGCCGGCAACATGCAAACGCAGACGAAGAACACGGCGAACAGCACCAGCCCGGCCGCCGCCGCCCGCCGCACGTCCAACCCTCGCAGCGGCGACCGCTCGACGACCAACTCCGGCGCGGCGGTGCCCTCGCGCGCCGCCCGCCAGAACCAATCCTCGACGGCCGCCAATGCCGCCGGGTCGTCGCCGGGATACCAGACCCAGACCTTCACCCGAGGCCGGTCGGCCGCCGGCGGCAGCGGGCGGAGTTGGATCGCGCCCTCCGTCAAGCCGTACTGGAGAATCCCCGCGCCATCGACGGGGGCGTCGGCGACCGGGCGGAACCGGACCAGCCGCCGCAACTCCGGCGGCAGGCTCGCCCGCAGGCCCCGGATCCAGGGGCCGTCCTCCCAGTAGTCGATCCAGCAAGTGTCCACGGCCGGCGGACCGGCCGCGCGCAGGAGAAGGGCAGCCGCGGCCAGCAAGCCGATCAGGGCGAGCGCCCCGCGATGGCCGGCCAGGCGGGCGACCTCTTTGGCGAGCAGGGTGCGGACGATGGGCCAGCGCACGGCTCAGCCTCCGCCATCCGTCGCAGTGCCAGCGGCCGCGATCAGGTCCGGAAGCGCGTCCCGAAAGGCCGGACTCGCACCGCCGGCCCGCCGCGCCAAATCGGATGGCGGGCCCAGGCCGATCAGCCGGCCGCGGTGCAGCACCGCCACCCGGTCGCAGCTTTCCTCGACCCCGGCCAGGTCGTGCGTCGCCACGAGCACGGCACACCCGTCGGCCGCGGCGTCGGCCACGACGCGCCGGACGAGGCCGGCGGAATGGGCGTCCAGGTGGGCGGTCGGCTCGTCGAGGTAGAGCACAACCGGGCGGTGCAGGACCGCCCGCGCCAGCAGCAGCTTGCGGCGCATGCCCAGGGAGTAGCCGCGGACCGGTACGTCGGCCGCGTCGTCCAGCTCGACCAGCCGCAGACAATCGGCGACCCGCTCCCGGCCGACGCCGTACAGGCCGGCGAAGAACAGCAGGTTCCGCCGGGCGGTGAATTCGTCGAAGTGGTTGTCGCGGTCGGGGGCGTAGCCGATGATCGGCTTGACGGCCGGCCAGTCGCGGACAATGTCGCGGCCGGCGACGGTGACAACCCCGGCGGTCGGCCGCTGCTGGCCGGTGAGGACGCGGAGGACGGTGGTCTTGCCCGCCCCGTTCGGCCCGACCAGACCGACCACCTCGCCGCGGCGCAGGTGCAAGTCGAGGCCGGCGACGGCGGTGAAGTGGCCGTAGCGGACGGTCAAGCCGCGAATCGTGACCAGCGGGTCGTCCGGCATCGGCTCTCCCGTGCGGGTTCCGCTGGAACCATAGCACACGGGAGGCGGCCGGCCGCTACCCGACCTCACCCGCCCGGCGACCCGGCTCCGCCGGGTACGCCGCCGCCACGTTGAAGTACTTGGCCGCCGGGTGGTGCACGATCACGGCCGTCGTGGACTGCTCCGGCTCCAACTGGAACTGCTCGCTCAGCGCCAGCCCGATCCGCTCCGGCCGCAAGAGTTCGAACAGCTTCGCCTGGTCCTCCAGAGCCGGGCACGCCGGGTAGCCGAAGGAATACCGGCAGCCGCGGTAGTGCTTCTTGAACAGCTTCTTCACGTCCCGGGCGTCGTCGCCGGCGATGCCCCACTCCCGCCGCACCCGCTGGTGCCACAACTCGGCCAGCGCCTCGGCCGCCTCCACCCCGAGGCCGTGCAGGTACAGGTAGTCCGTGTACTGGCCGGCGTCGAACAGGGCCTTCGACCGCCGGCTGACTTCCGGCCCCATCGTCACGGCCATGAACGCGACCACGTCTGTCGCCTCGCCGCCGGCGGCGAAGTAGTCGCTCAGGCACAGGTGCTCGCCGCCGTCCTGCCGCGGGAACGTGAACCGCAGCCGCTCCGCCTGGCCGTCGTCGTGGTAGATCACCAGGTCGTCGCCTTCCGAGGCGCACGGGAAGAACCCGTACACGACCGCCGGGCGGAGAATGTTCTCCTCCAGGCATTGCCGCTTGAGCCGCTCCAAGGCGGGGCCGGCGACCTCTCGCATCTGCCGCTCGTACTCGGCCGGGTCGGCGTTGCCCTTGCGGAACTGCCACTGGGTGCTGAACAGCGTCCGCTCGTTGAGGTACGCGAACGCGTCCTCCGGCCGGATGTCGGTGACCACCCGGCTGCCCCAGAACGGGGCCGGCGGCCGATCCGGCGACGGCGGCAGGGTGGACCGCCGCCAATTTGTCGCCGCCCGGCGGACGGCGGTGTGCGTCGGGCAGCAGTCCGCGGCCGGGTCAGCCATGACGGCCACGCCGGCCTTCGGCCGCACCCGGCCGGCGACCGCCCGCACGGCCGGGCTGCCGACGCTCTGCAACCGCTTCCGCGCCGCCAGCTCGTCCATGATCCGCAGGCCGTCGAACGCATCCTCGCCGTAGAACAGGGTGCCGCGGTAGAGCTTCCGCAGGTCGTCCTCAACGTACCGCCGGTTCAGGGCGGCCCCGCCGAGGATCACCGGCGGCGTCAGGTTCCGGTCGTTCAGGGCCAGTAAGTCTTCCTTCATGACGACGGTCGATTTCACCAGCAGGCCGCTCATGCCGATCGCGTCGGCCCGGTGCTCGTGGTAGGCGGCGACCATCGTCTCCAGCGGCTGCTTGATGCCCAGGTTGAACACCTTGTACCCGTTGTTCGACAGGATGATGTCCACCAGGTTCTTGCCGATGTCGTGGACGTCGCCCTTGACCGTCGCCAGGACGATCCGGCCCTTCTCCGCCCCCTCGACCTTCTCCATGAACTGCTCGAGGTGGGCCACGGCGGCCTTCATCACCTCCGCCGACTGCA
>DASXAN010000174.1:0-5032 GCA_036406755.1 Gemmataceae bacterium | reverse complement strand
GGGGTCCACGGTCCAGTTCGACAGCAACAGCGCGGCCAACCTGGCGACCAACAACGACCTCATCGGTCTGAGCCTGACGGCCGTCGCCGTCGGCGCGAACGTGCCCGGTCCGCTGTCGATCGGCGGTAACGGCTTCACCCTGACCGGGGCCGTCGGCATCGACATGGGCACGGCCAGCCAGTCGCTCAACGTCTCGCTCACCGCCGGCCAGGTCATCACGCTCGGCGGCAACCAGACGTGGCGGGTCGGCATCGGGGCGACAGGCAGCAACCAAACGCTCACAATCAATAGCCCAATCGTCGGAGCCGCGAACCTGACCCTCGGCGTCACGAACCAAGCGAGCGGGTCATCAGGCACCATCCAGTTGCTCGCCGTCAACACGTACTCGGGGGACACGGTCGTCGGCGGGCCGAACACGACGTACGTCCTGGGCACCAATTCGCCGTTCGGCACCGGCACGGTGACGCAGAGCTCGTTCAACAGCGCCCCGCGGTACCAGACGAGCGGCGACATTCACATCAGCAACGCCATGAACTGGGGCAGCGGGTTCATGTACACGGCCGCCAGCACCGGCAGCCTGACGTTCGACGGGCCGATCACGCTGACCGGCAACACGGCCGGGCAGGTGAACCGGACGGTGAACAACGCGTCGAACTCGACCGTGACGTTCAACGGTACGATCACGATGTCGGCCGTCGGGGACACCCTCGCCAAGACGCTACTCCTGCAGCCGGCCTCCGGGTCGGTCGTCGTCAACGGCGTGGTTCAGGACGCCGTCGGCGGAGTGGTCGGCCTGTTCACCAAGGCCGGGGCCGGGACGCTGACGATCAATAACACCACCAGCACGTTCGGCGGACAGGTGGCGCTGCAGAACGGCGTCACCGAGGTCACCCTGCTGGCCGACCAGAACTCCCCCAGCTCGCTCGGGAGCGGGGCGACCGCGGCCCCGATCAACGTGGGCACCGGTGCCACCGCCGCGACGCTGCGGTACATCGGCGGCACGAACTCATCCACGAACCGCCAGCTCCGCCTGCTCGGCACCACCGGCGGGGCCACCCTGGACGCGTCCGGCACGGGGACGGTGAGCTTCACCAGCACCGCCTTCGGCGCCGCCGGGGCCGGGGCCAAGACGCTGACCCTGACCGGGTCCAACACCGGGCTGAACACGATCGCCGGGGCGATCAACCAGAACAGCGCGACCAACAACACCTCCGTGACCAAGACCGGTCCCGGCACCTGGAACCTGACCGGGGCCAACACCTACACCGGCCCGACCACCGTCAGCGGCGGCACTCTGCTCGTCAACAACGCCGCCGGCATCATTACCGGGGCCGGGGCCGTGACCGTTTCGGGCGCGACCGCGAGCGGCGGGCCGTTCGGCACGCTCGGCGGCAACGGCGGCATCGCCCCGGCCGTGACCGTCCAGGCCGGCGCCGGCGGCGGGGGCAACGGCGTCATCGCCCCCGGGGCGAGCACCGGCGTCAGCATCGGCAGCCTCGCCCTCGGCGGCGGCCTGACCCTGCCCGGCACCTACACGGCCGACGTCCAGACCGGGCCGAACGCCAACGACCTGATCGCCGTGACCGGCAACCTCGACCTGACCGGCGGCACGCTCAACCTGCCGGCGACCAACTCCTACGACCCGGCCGGAGCCGCCTACACCCTGCTCACCTACACCGGCACTCTGACGGGGGCGTTCGCCACCACCCCGGGCCTGCCGTCCAACTACGCCGTCAGCTACGCTACCCCGGGTCAGGTCAACCTCGTGCCGTCGCCGGTCCCGGAGCCGGCGTTCGTCTTGCTCGCCTGCGGCGGCTTGGCCGCCGTGGCCCGCTGGCGGCGGACCCGCGTCGTCTCCACGTGACAATCTCCTGCCCGGCCTGACGCGGGACACCGGCCCCTTCGCCGCGCAAACTCATTGCCGCTTGACGGTTGTTGACTTCGGCTTGCCACCGGTTTACTATGGGCCGGTCTGAATCCGACTTTATCGATCCTGCCGGTCAATCCACCTGCGAGGGATTTGTCTTGTCTTATCGCCTCCTCTCCACCCGCCGCCTTCGCCCCGCGGCCGCAATCCTTGCCCTGCTTGCCCTGGCCACCCCGCCCGCCCGGGCGCAAACCAATTACTACTGGAACCCGCCGGTCGGCGGGGGCGGCGTCTGGGACATCTCCACCCGAAACTGGAGCACGGTGGCCACCGGGCCGGACGACTACGTCTGGACGAATTCGGGCAACGAGGTGGCGAACTTCGGCAACCAGCCCGGCGGCGTGTTCCTGAACGCCCCAATTACGGCCGGCGGGATCAACTTCACCACCAATTACGTCCTGTTCAACAACGTCGCCGCCAACAGCCTGACCTTGGCCGGCGGCGGCGTGATCGACACCGGGAGCAACACGGACACCGTCAACGTGGTCATCGCCGGCGCCGCCGGCTTGACGAAGAACGGCACAGGCACGCTCGTGTTGAGCGGGACCAGTACGTACACGGGCGCGGTCGCGGTGAACGTCGGAGTCCTCTCGATCACGAACGCCAGCGGGCTAGGCGCCGCGGCGAACACGGTGACCGTCGCCAACGGGGCTGCCCTCCAGGTCAACGGGGGGGTGACTGTCGCCCAGCCGATCACGCTTACCGGCAACGGCGTCGCCAACGGCGGGGCGCTGCGGAACATCTTCGACGGCAACACCCTGTCTGGCGCGATCACCATCGCGGCCGGCGGGGCGCGGATCAACTCCGACGTCCTGGGGACGCAGGGGGCGCCGACGCTGACCGTCTCCACCGGCGGCATCAACGGCGCCGCCGCCAACACGCCGCTGACGTTCGGCGGGGCGGGGAACGTCACCGTGTCCGGGGCCATCGGCGGGAACATCGGCACGATCACCAAGGACGGCGCCGGCACCCTGACGCTGAGCGGGACCAACGCCTACACCGGGGCGACGACGATCAGCGGCGGCGCCCTGGCCGTCAATAGCAGTGGCGCGCTCGGCGCCACCACGGGCGTGACGGTCGCCGCCGGGGCGGCCGTCCAGCTCGGCGGGACGACCACCACGGCTGCCGCCCCGCTGACCCTCAACGGGTTCGGCTCGACCACCTCAGCCGGCGGCGTCTCCACCGGCGGGGCGCTGCGGGGCACGGCCACCGGCATCTGGAGCGGGGCCATCACCCTCGCCTCGGCGGCGCGGATCAACTCCGACTCCGGGACGCTGTCCCTGACCGGCGGGATCGACGCCGCCGCCGCCGGCACGCCCCTGACGATCGGCGGCGGCGGGGGGACGGCGATCGGCGGCCCCGGCATCAGCTCCAACGTCGGGCCGCTCATCAAGGACGGCCCCGGCTTGCTGACCTTGAGCGTGGCTAACGCCTACACCGGGGGCACGACCGTCAGCGGCAGCGGCGTCGTCGGGAACGCCCAGCCGTCCGGCTCCCCGTTCGGCTCCGCGACCGGGGCCATCACCCTGAACGAGGCCAGCCTCGGCCTGTTCGGCATCGCCACGACCACCACGACCACGGTCGGCGACCTCATCATCGGCGCCCCGTCCGGAACCAGTTCCGGCGGGGCCGGCCTGGTCATCAACAACACGGCCGGCCAACCCAGCGCGGCCACGACCACCCTGGCGGCCGGCAACCTGGTCCGCGGCGGCCCCGGCAGCGTCCTGATCATCGCCCCGACCACCGGCAGCCTCGGCACCGGCGAAGTCCTCACGTTCACCGGCGGCACCACCCTCACGAACGGCATCCTGCCTCCCTGGGTCACGGCCCAAGTCAGCGCCACGAACCCGGCCCTCGACTTCGTTACCTACGGGGCCAGCGGTGTCGCCACCGCCACCTACACGTCCACCGACGTGACCACCTCCACCAGTGCCAGCATCGTCAACCAGTCGACCCCGGTGACGCTGGCCGGCCCGGCCGCCGCCTACGCCCTGAAAACCAACGCGGCGATCACCCTGGGCGGCAACACCCTGACGCTGGGCAGCGGCACCGGGCCGGCAGGGCTGATCCTCAACACCGGCGCATCGATTACCGGCGGCACCGTGACGTTCGGCTCCCGGGAGGGTGTCGTCTACTTCCAGGGTACGGCGACGCTTGGGGCGGCCGGCGACACGATCACCAGCAACGGCCTGGCCGTCACCGCCGTGGCCGCCAGCACCCTGACGCTCGGCGGGAACATCACCGGGTCCGGCCCACTCCTGCTCACCGGGACCACGTCCGGGACCGGCGTCACGATCAGCGGCAACAACACCTACACCGGCGGGACCGTCCTGAGCGTCAACACCGGGACGGCCGCCAACATCGTCCTCGGCTCCGACACGGCGTTCGGCACCGGCAAGGTGACGAACATCCTCGCCCCGGGGTCCGCCTCGCCGCAGATCCAGGCGACCGCCCCCCGGACGCTGGCCAACGCCTTCGACCTGAACGGCGGGTTGACGTTCACCGGGTCCAACAACATCACCTTCACCGGGCCGGTCACGATCATCCAACCGCAGGCCGGCGGCACCCGCACGCTCAATGACGGTACCGGCACCACCGCGACGGTCACGTTCGGGGCGACGCCGAATTCGTCCACGATCACCCTGGGCAACCCGGTGGCCAACGGCGGTGACGGCGTCGGCAAGACGCTCGTCTTCGCCCCGGCGGCGACGTCCACGTTCGTCATTAACGACGTGATGCAGGACCCGGCGGCAGGCGGCGGGGCGGCCGGCGGCAGCGTGTCGTACGCCGGGGCCGCCGGCGGGATCACGGTCATCAACAGCAAGAGCACCTACACCGGTCCGACCAACCTGAACGGGTCGTCCATCATCCGGTTCAGCACCGACTACAACCCGGCCGCCGGCGACACGAGCGGGCCGTTCGGCGTCGGCACCCTGAACCCGAACCAGGCGACCAACAACCGGCTCCAGCCGATCGGCGGGGGCACCCGGATCATCGGCAACCCGATGCAGCTGTCCACCGGGTTCATCGTGGAGAACAGCGGGACCGACACCACGAGCGTGACGTTCAGCGGGCCGATCTCGATGACGAACGGCCGGACGATCA
>DASXAN010000173.1:0-2301 GCA_036406755.1 Gemmataceae bacterium | reverse complement strand
CGGCGAAGACGTACTTGCGGCCCGGGAACGGTTCGCCCTTGAGCAGCTTCACGAAGCTCTTACCGCTCATCTCCGCCGGCACCGCGACGCCGGCCGCTTCCAGGAACGTCGGCGCCAGGTCCTCGCCGGAGATCAGCTCGGCCGACGACGAGCCGGGTTTGGTCACTCCCGGCCAGCGGGCAATCAGCGGCACATGCACGCCGTACTCGTACAGCGTCCCCTTGCCGCGGAACTGCGACGCCCCGTTGTCCCCCATCATCACGACCAGCGTATTGTCCGCCAGGCCGCGCCTGGTCAACTCCTCCAGGACCTTGCCGAAATCGCCGTCGAACCGGGCGATCTCGTCGTAGTACCGGGCGAAGTCGTCGCGCACGAGCTTCGTGTCCGGGTACCACGGCGGCAGCGTGAGTTTGGCCGGGTCGTGCGGCTGCGGGATGGCGTTGCGGTCCAGCGGCCGGTGCGGGTCGTTGAAGCACAGCTCCAGCACGAACGGCTTGCCCTGCGGCACGGAGTCGAGGAACTCGCGGTACTGGGCGAGGATGTTCGGCCCGCCGGCGGTGGTCTTCACGAAGTCGAGCCGCTTCGGGAACGTGACCAACCCGTGCTCCTCGAACACCCGCTTCGCTTCGGGCGTCGTCCGGGCGTTGGCCGCGCCGTCCAGGTGGTACGTCCGGCCGGCGACGCCGGAGTAGTACCCGGCGGCGCGGAGCAACTCCGGGAACACCTTGTACTCGGCGGCCAGCGGGGCGGAAAAGCGGGTCATCTGCACGGCCACCGGCGAGCGGCCCGTCATGATCGACGCCCGGCTGGGGACGCACTGCGGGCAGGCGACGTAGGCCCGGTCGAAGCGGACGCCGCCGGCGGCGAAGCGGTCGAGGTTGGGGGTCTTGATGTCCCGGTTGCCGTAGCAGCCGACGTGCGGCACGGAGTGGTCGTCGGACAGGACGAGGAGGATGTTCGGCCGGTCGGCCGCCGGGGCGGACGCGGTGAGTGCGATCAGCGGTGCGAGGGAGAGGAGGTGTTTCATGGGGATCAATTCTTCGCGGGTTGGAGGTACTTGCCGAGGAATCCTTCGATCGAGGCGCGGACCTCGGGCGTGTCGAACGCCTTGCCGCCGTGGCCGCCCCCCCGGACGATGTGCAGCGTGTTGGGCACGCCCAACTTCGTCAACATCGCCGCTAGCCGTTCGCTCTGGGCCAGCGGCACCTGCGGGTCCTTGTCGCCGTGCAGGATCAGGAACGGGGCCGACGACCGTGTCGCCAGGTGGAAGGCACTGGCCTGCTTGGCCAGCTCCGGCCGGTCGCGGACGATGCCGCCGAGCAGGATCGCGCCGTTGGCCTTCGCCAGGTCGGCGTCCGTCTTGCCGGGGCCGGGCACGTTCGCCGGCATGGTCAGCAGGTCCGCCGGGCCGTACAGGTCCAACACCGCCTGTACGCGGCTGGACACGGCCTCGCCCTCCGGCGGTCGGGCGGTGCCGAGCACGGCCGCCAGGTGGCCGCCGGCCGACCCGCCGGCCGCGGCGACGTGGTTGCGGTCCAGGCCGTACTTGTCGGCGTTCGACCGCAGCCAGCGGACGGCGTCGCGGCAGTCGTCGATCTGGGCCGGCCACTTGGCCCACGGGATCAGGCGGTAGTCGAGGCTGGCGACGGCGTACCCCTCGGCCGCCAGCCACGTCAGCGGGCAGGTCTCCTTGCTGCCGTTCTTCCAGCCGCCGCCGTGGATCCACAGCACGACCGGCAGCGGCCGGCCGGGCGCCTTCGTCGGCAGATACAGGTCGAGCAGGAGCGCCCCGGAGTCGGGATGCCGGGCGTACTCTTGGTTGGCGACCCGCTTGACGCCGTCCGGCAGCTTCGCCCGGAAGTCGCCGGCCGGGCGGACGTTCTTGCCGGTCACGCCGGTGAGCGAGTCGCCGAGGTCGGCCCGGGCGGTGTCGGCGAGCTTGAGCAAGTCTTTGACCACCTCCGGCTGTTCGGCGGCCCGGTCCCGGGTCTCGCCGGGGTCGGTCCGGAGGTTGTACAGGGCCAGCCCGATCCGCTCGAACCGGTAGCCGTGGCGGGTCGCGATGCCGCGGATGCCGGATTGCTCGATCGATTGCGGCTGGAGCTTGTCGTAGTTGGACGGCTTGCCGCCGCGGCCGGGCGGGCCGGCGACGACGAGGTACTCGTGCGGCAGGTGCAGCTTCCAGTCGCCGCGGCGGACGGCGTGCAGCTCGTCGCCGGAGTAGTACCAGAACGTCTCGCGGCCCTTGGCGGCGGTCTTCCCGGGAGGTTCGGGTTGGAGTCCCGCCTTCAGGCGGTCTTC
>DASXAN010000172.1:0-5959 GCA_036406755.1 Gemmataceae bacterium | reverse complement strand
GCGCTGCTGGTCGTCAGCGTCTTCGTGGCCAACCCGACGCTGCCGTGCCCGACCGTCAACCAGGAGTTCCTGGAGGGCGGGCCGACCTTCCCCGGCGGCATCTTCCCGTTCGTGTTCATCTGCATCATGTGCGGGGCCGTGTCCGGGTTCCACGCCCTGGTGTCCAGCGGCACGACGCCGAAGATGATCGACAAGGAGAGCCACGTCCGAATGATCGGCTACGGGGCGATGCTCATGGAGGGGCTGGTCGGCATCGTCGCCCTGATCGCCGCGGCGTCGATGGACCCGAAGCTCTACTACGAGATCAACGTCAGCCAGGATACCCGGACGCTGGAGAAGTGGCAGCCGCGGATCGACCGGCTGGTGGCCGAGCTGGACAGCGGCGACCTGCCGCACCTGCCGGTCGAGCGGCGGGACCTGGGGCGGGTCGAGGAGCTGGTCGGCGGCGAGAGCCTGCGGGGCCGCACCGGCGGGGCGGTGACGCTGGCCGTCGGCATGTCGTTCATCCTCACCGACTCGCTCAAGTGGGCGCTCGACCCGAAGACCATCGAGGGCCTGCTCAAATACTGGTACCACTTCGCCATCATGTTCGAGGCGTTGTTCATATTAACCACGATCGACGCCGGCACGCGGATCGCGCGGTTCCTGCTCCAGGAGGCGATGGGCCGGGTCCACCCGAAGCTGGGCCGAACGGACTGGATGCCGGGGGCGGCGTTCGCGACGGCGGTGGTGACGGCCGGGTGGGGCATCCTCGTCTACACCGGCTCGATCGACACCATCTGGCCGATGTTCGGCATCGCCAACCAGCTGCTCGCCGTGCTGGCGTTGGCCCTGGTGACGACGCTGCTGGTCAACACCGGCCGCGGGCGGTACGCCCCGGTGACGCTCTTGCCGATGCTGTTCGTGGTGAGCACGACGCTGACGGCGGGGGTGCAGCTGGTCGGCTGGTCGTTCCCGGCGATGTACGCGACCGGGCAGCCGCTCAAGGCGACGCTGTGCATCGTGCTGACGGTGTTCGTGATGGTCAGCGTCGGGACGCTGCTGCTGATGGCGGCGAGCCGGTGGGTGGCCGTCGCGGGCGGGCTGGTGCCCGGGCGGGGGGATAAGATTGAGGAAAAGGAACTCGCGCCATGAACACCAACGGCCCGACCGTCTTAACCGGGACCATCCACGGCAAGGTGATCGAGCTGGACCGGGAGGCCGGATTGCCGGACGGACAGGCCGTCGCCGTGACGGTCGAGCCGTTGCCAGACCGGCGACTACAGCCGGGCGACGGCATCCGCCGCTCCGCCGGGGCGTGGGCCGACGACGCCGACGAGCTGGACCGCTTCCTCGAATGGAATCGCGGGGAGCGGACGCGGGGCCGGCGGGAGATTCCGGAATGAGCTTCCTGATCGACACCGACACCTGCTCGACCCATCTCAAGCAAAAGGGAAACCTGACCCATCGGTTTCTGCAATACCTCGGGCGGCTTCACGTCTCGGTGATCACGGTCGGCGAACTGTACACCTGGGCCCTCCGGTCCAAGGCGCCGCCGCGACGGTTGCAGGATTTGCAGGACTTTCTGAACGACGTGCAAGTGCTGGAAGTCACCGAGCCGGTCGCCCGCAGATTTGGCGAGGTCCGCGCGGCACTGTTCGACGCGGGGATGTCAGTGCCGGAAATGGATCTGATGATCGCCGCAACCGCACTGGTGCATAACCTGACCGTGGTGACGCATAACCAACAGGATTACCGCAACGTCCCCGGGCTCCCCCTCGACGACTGGCTGGTTCCCTGACATGACGGACGCCCCCCCCTACCGCATCGTCATCGGCCTGGAAGTCCACGTCCAACTGCTGACGCGGACCAAGCTGTTCTGCGGTTGCGCCAACCGGTTCGGCCTGCCGCCCAACTCGGCCACCTGCCCCGTCTGCCTCGGCCTGCCCGGCAGCCTGCCGGTCATGAACCGCGCCGCCTTCGACCTCGCCCTCAAGGCGGCCCTGGCCCTGAACGGTTCCGTCGCCACGTTCACCAAGTGGGACCGCAAGAACTACTACTACCCCGACCTGCCGAAGAACTACCAGATCAGCCAGTACGACCTGCCGTTCTGCGGCGGCGGCCACCTCGACATCGAGACCGACGCCGGCCCCAAGCGGGTCCGCCTCATCCGCGTCCACCTGGAAGAAGACGCCGGCAAGCTGCTGCACGACGAGTCCGGCGGCGGCCAGGCGTCGAAGGTCGATCTCAACCGCACCGGCACCCCGCTGTTGGAGATCGTCAGCCAGCCGGACATGAACACGCCCGAGGAGGCGGCCGCGTACCTGCAGGAAATCCGCCTGCTGCTCCGCGAGCTGGAAGTGTCCGACTGCGAGATGCAGGAAGGCTCGCTGCGGTGCGACGCGAACGTCAACATCCACGTCCCGCTCACCACTCTTTCACCCCTCTCCCGTCCTGGGAGTGGGGACGGGGGTGAGGGTGTCGCCGCCACGCCGATCGTCGAGGTCAAGAACCTGAACAGCATCCGCGGGGTCGAGCGGGCGCTGCGGTACGAGGCCCGGCGGCAGTTCGACGAGCTGCAGCAGAACCTGGCGAGCGGCGAGTGGCGGCTGGCCGGCGGCCGCGTGCAAGGCCGCAAGCGGAACGGCGAATGGGCCGAGGTGTCGAAGACCACGGCCGGGTGGGACGACGAGGCCGGCGTGACGCGGGTGCAGCGGCGGAAGGAGGAAGCGTCCGACTACCGCTACTTCCCAGACCCGGACCTGGTGCCGGTCGAGGTGGACGCGGCGTGGCTGGACCGGGTGCGGGCGACGCTCGGCGAGCTGCCGGCGGCGCAACGGGCCCGCGTCCAGTCGCAGTACGGCCTGTCCGAGTACGACGCCGGCGTGCTGGCCCGCCAGGGGCGGAGGTTCGTCGCCTACTTCGAGGCGGCCGCGGCCGGCAGCAGCGACCCCAAGGCCGTCGCCAACTGGACGACCAACGAGGTGCTGTCGTCGCTCAACGACCGCAAACAGGAGATCGCCGACTTCCCGATCACGGCCGAGCGGCTGGCCGGGCTGGTGACGGAGGTGAAGGCGGCCGGGCTGAACAAGCAGCGGGCCCGGGACGTGTACGCCCACATGCTCGAGCACGGCTCCGACGCGGCGGCGGCGATCGCGGCGCTCGGGTTCAAGGCGGTGGCCGACGAGGGGGCCATCCGCGAGCTGGTGCAGAAGGGCATCGCGGCCAACCCGCAGGCGGTGGCCGACTACAAGAAGGGCAAGGTGCGGGCGGCCGACCGGATCAAGGGGTTCGTGATGAAGGAGACGAAAGGGCTGGCGAACACGGCGGTCGTGCAGCGGCTGCTGGAGGAGGAGCTGGGGAAGGTGTAACAGTCCTTCTGCAACGCCGGCAGAGCGGCCCGGAGTGAGGGGCTAGGTTTCCCCTCACCCCCGGCCCCCTCTCCCACACGGGGAGAGGGGGAGAACAGCCAAGGGTCTTATTGAGTTCTCTCCCCCTCTCCCCTCGTGGGAGAGGGGGCCGGGGGGTGAGGGGAAACCTAGCCCCTCACCCCTCTCCCGCAAAGCCGGGAGAGGGGAACCGCCCGCCCCGGCACGCCCCTTGCCTGCGGTTCCGGTGACCTCGCCCGGCCCCGGAGTCCGCCGATGAACCACCGCCGCCCGCCGCTGCACAAGCGCCACCTCTACACCCACGGCCCCTACCGCTTCTTCGCCGTGGACTCGCTCGCCGTCCGCGACATCTCGCTCAGCGGCGAGGAGTTCGGCAACTTCGCCGTCCACGACGAGTTCCCGCGGCTGATCCCCGAAAACGAAATCTGGATCACCGACCGCCTCGCCGACGAGGAAGGCGTCTTCTTCATCGCCAACGCCCTGGCCCAGCTCCGCACCCGCGAGCAGGGCGACGAGGACCGGGCCTACGACGCCGGGGAAAACGTCGAGCGGTTCCTGCGGCACCGCCTCCGCGGGGCCGAGTTCCGCGGCGGCAAGCCGCACAAGCGCGTCCCCGAGCGCATCTACGTCGAGCAGTACACCACCCTGCCCGACCCGACCCGGCCCGGCGAGGACGTGACCGTCTGGCTGATCGACGGGGCGGTGGCCCGCGACTTCTACAAGACCGACTACACCGAGGGCGGCCACGGGTACGTCTACCGGTGGGTGCCGAAGGACGAGATCTGGCTGGAGGTGACGCTGGTGCGGTCGGAGGTGCCGTACATCCTGACCCACGAGTTCCTGGAGCGGCGGCTGATGCATGACGCCGGCCTGGACTACGACACCGCCCACAACATCTGCTCGAAGGTCGAGTACACCTTGAGAGAGGGCCGGGGGCCGATTGACATTCTCACGTCGGGTCGCAAGTTGACCAAGGCCGACCTGCCCCGGCTGGCGAAGGACGAGTTCTTCCAGTACGTCGTCGGGCGGTATGTGAAGAAGTAGAGGTCAGAGGTCAGAGGTCAGAGGTCAGAGGTCAGAAGTCAGAAGTCAGAGGTCAGAAGTCAGAAGTCAGAAGTCAGAAGTCAGAAGTCAGAAGTCAGAAGTCAGAAACCATTGGCGGGGGGGAAGTCATGATCATTCGATCGGCGAAAGAGCTAAAGGTCTACGTCAAGGCGTACGAAGTGGCGATGAAGGTCTTCGCCCTGAGTAAGACGTTCCCGCTGGAAGAACGCTACGCGCTCACCAGCCAACTCCGCCGGTCCTCCCGATCCGTCTGCATGAACCTGCGGGAGGCGTGGGCCAAGCGGCGGTATTGCGCTCACTTCGTCTCGAAGCTGACCGACTGCGACGGCGAGAACGGCGAAACCGACACGTCCCTGGACTTCGCGCGAGACTGCGGCTACGTCTCTGCCGAAGCGCACGCCGAACTGGTCCAACTGTGCGACGAGGTCGGACGGATGCTCGGCGCGATGATCCAGAACCCCGACCCCTTCCTGATCGCTCCCGATAGCTGACCTCTGCCTTCTGCCTTCTGACCTCTGCCTTCTGACCTCTGACCTCTGGACCTGTCATGATCCGACCGACCACCCCCGCGGACACCGGCGCCCTGGTCGCCATCGCCGCCGGCACCGGCGTGTTCAAGCCGATCGAGCTCGAGGCCCTGCGGGAAGTCCTCGACGACTACCACGCCGAGAACCGCGCCATCGGCCACATCGCCGTGACGCTGGAGCTGCACGGCCAGCCGGCCGGGTTCGCCTACTACGCCCCGGCCGCAATGACCGACCGCACCTGGTACCTGTACTGGATCGCCGTGGACAAGAACGTCCACGCCAAGGGCATGGGGACGCGGCTACTGCACCGGGCGGAGGAGGACGTGCGGCAGGCCGGCGGGCGGGTGTTCTTCATCGAGACGTCGTCGCTGCCGCACTACGACCTGACGCGGAAGTTCTACCTGAAGCACGACTACGAGCAGGCGGCCGTGCTGCGGGACTACTACGCCGACGGCGACGACATGGTCGTGTTCCGCAAGAAGATGGCGGGCTAACCCGATGCGCGTCGCGGGCACCGACCCCGGGACGAGCAGCCTCGACCTCCTGATCCTCGAGGACGGGGCCGTCGCCGACCAGCACCGTATCCCGGCGGCGGAATTGCGGGCCGACCCGGCCGCGGCCGTGCGGTGGCTGGCCGACCGCGGGCCGTTCGACCTGATCGCCGGCCCGTCCGGCTACGGCCTGCCGCTCAAGCGGGCCCAGGACTGCACCGACGACGACCTCGCGCTCATGACCCTGGTCCGCCCGGACGAGGCGGGGCAAGACCAGGGCGTGACCGGCTTCAAGGCGCTGCTGCGGACATTCCGGGCGTCGGACCTGCCGGTGGTATTCCTGCCGGGGGTGATCCACCTGCCGACGGTGCCGGCGTGGCGGAAGCTCAACCGCATCGACCTGGGGACGGCGGACAAGGTCTGCGTCGCCGCGCTGGCCGTGGCCCGGGAGGGCGAGGCTCCTGCCGAGCCGGGAGCGCTCGCGGCTCGGCAGGAGCCTCGCCCTCCC
>DASXAN010000171.1:0-3363 GCA_036406755.1 Gemmataceae bacterium | reverse complement strand
CCGTCCGGCGGGGCGGTCGGCGGCACCCCGGCCCGCGGCCGGGCGGTGGACCACGTCCGCCACGGCCTGTCGTCGCCCGGCAGCAAGCGGGGCGACAGCACCATCGGCAGCGACCCGGCGAAGGAATGACACGGTGACACGGTGACCGGGTGACACGGTGACAAGGATGTTTGTCACCGTGTCACCCGGTCACCGTGTCAGGTTTTCCGGACGTGGCACACCAGGTCGAACTCCGCCACCAGCGCGTCCAGCCGCGGGGCCAGCCGGTCGTACGTCGCCGGGTCGGTCGCCAGCGTCACCTCGACCCGGTCCGGCTCCGGCTCCGCCGGCACGTCCGCGGCCGGCGCCAGCGTCAGTGCGGCCAGGTCCCGGGCGTCGAACCCCGTCAACTCCAGCTCCGGCAACTCGGCCAGCTCGGTCAGCACCTCGGCGAGCTTGTCCGGGTCGTACCGGCCCTGGGCCTCCAGGTTGTTGAGCACCACGTTCAGCGCCTTCTCGCGTTCCGGCGTCAGCCGCACCACTGATACCGACACTTCCGTGATGCCCATTTCCTTCAGGATCGCCAGCCGGGCGTGGCCGCCGACGACGTGGCCGGTCAGCTCGTTCCACACCAGCGGCTCGACCAGACCGAACTCCCGCAGGCTGGCGGCCAGCTTGCGGTAGCGGCGGTCGGTCGGCCGCAGGGTCAGGCGGGGGTTGTACGGGGCGGGGGTCAGGTCCGCGACGGGGAGAAGGCGGACGTCGAGGGGGGCAGACATGGCGGGCCTCCGGAGACGGGCGAAGTGGCGGGCAAATCAACCCTCGGCCATTGCGGTCCCGAAAGCAAACGCCGGATCGGGGCTGGATAAGCCGGGGAACCTGGCGGGGAGTTTAGCGGTCGTCCGCCGTGGGCGGGCTGACGGCGGTTGGGGAAGCGGGCGGGAGTTGGGCGCGGGTGCCGGTCCGGCCGATGATTACGGCTATCCCGGTGCGGGGAATCGTGCTATGGGCGGGGCCGGGACATCCCGCTTATTCGGCCCGGTGCCGCGCACGGAAAGGCTGGCTCATGCCGTCCCGCTGGCTGTTGCCGCTGGTCCTGGCCGCCGTCGGCCCCGCGGCACTGGCCCGGCAGCCGCCGCCGGCCGAAGTCCCGCCGCCACTCGGCGAGCTGCCGCCCGTCCCGACCGACCCGCCGCCGTGCCCGTGCGAGAGCGTCATCCCGCCGCTGGCCCGCCGCCCGCGGTGCCAGCCGGACTACGTCCAGTTCCTCAGCGGCGTCTCGCGGACGACCTCGCTCGGTCCGACCGTCCCCGACTTCGATTACACGCCGATCACCGCCCGCCTGGGCTGGTACCTGACCGACCCGCTCGCCCCGGGGGCGTGGTCGGTGCTGGTCGACTACTCGACCGACATTGTCACGAACGGGTTCGGTCACTGGGTCACCGGGCCGTCGCTGTCGATCCGGTACGAGCGGCGGCCGGACCGGGTGCTAGTGCCGTACCTGGAGGCGGGGATCGGGCTGGCGTTCAACGACGCCTACCGGGACAAGTCGCAGCGGGCGATCGGGGCGTTCACCGAGTTCTACGACCACGCCGGCGGCGGGGTGCGCTACCGGTTCGCCCCGTGCTGGAGTTTCGACGTGGAGGTCCTCTGGCAGCACATCTCCAACTGCGGCATCGCGGGGCGGAACCTGGGGGTGAACAACATCGGCGTGCTGGCCGGGCTGACGTACAAGTTCGGCGGGCCGTGAGCGGGCCGACCGCTTTTTCGTTCCCGCCGCACCGCCGCATCGGGTAAGGTGTGGGCGTCGGCCGACGCTTCACGAGTGCCGGGAATCGCACCATGAGTACGCCTCGCATCTCCCGCCGGGCGGCGTGCCGGCGGCTCTTGGGGACGGCGGCCGGGGTCGCGGCCGCTGCCGCGTGGGGCGGCCGCGCCGCCGGGGCCGCCGCGGAGGTGGCCGTCACCGTCCGGCTCGACGAGCCGATCGGCACCATCCGGCCGGGCGTCTACGGCCAGTTCACCGAACACATCGGCGGCGTGATTTACGACGGCATCTGGGTCGGCCCCGACTCCAAGGTCCCGAACGTTGACGGCATCCGCCGGGACCTGGTCGAGCACGTCCGCCGGCTGGGGAAGGTGGTCATCCGCTGGCCGGGCGGGTGCTTCGCCGACAAGTACCACTGGCGGGACGGCATCGGGCCGCGGGCGAAGCGGCCGCGACGGTTTGGCCGGTGGAAGGAGGTGACCGAGCCGAACGAGTTCGGCACGCACGAGTTCCTGCGGTTCTGCCAGCTGTGCGGGGCCGAGCCGTACTTCGCCGCCAACGTCGGCACCGGCTCGGCCGAGGAGTTCCAGCGGTGGGTCGAGTACTGCAACGCCCCGCCCGGGACAACCACGCTGGCCGACGAGCGCTCGGCCAACGGCCACCCGCAGCCATTCGGCGTCCGTTATTGGGGCGTCGGCAACGAGAGCTGGGGCTGCGGCGGCAAGTTCACGCCCGAGGACTATTGCGGCGACTACCGCAAGTTCACTGAGTGGGTGCCCAGCTACGGCGTGCGGCTGTACCTGGTGGCGGCCGGCCCGGACGGCAACAACCTCGACTGGACCCGCCGGTTCTTCAAGAAGTGGACCGACTTCGCCCGGGCACCGCTGCACGGCTGGGCGCCGCACTATTACTGCGGCACCACCGGCCACGCCCTGAAGTTCTCGCAGGACCAGTGGTACGAGCAGCTGCACAAGGCCAACCGCATGGAGCGGCTCATCACCGACCAGTGGGCCGCCCTGGGCGAGTTCGACCCGGCCCACAAGGTGAAGCTGGTCATCGACGAGTGGGGCTGCTGGCACCCGGCCGGGACGGAGATCAACCCGCGGCACCTGTACGAGCAGATGGGCTGCCTGCGGGACGCCCTGGTGGCGGCGCTGACGCTTGACACGTTCAACCGCCACGCCGAGAAGGTGGACGGCGCCAACGTCGCGCAGCTCGTGAACAACCTGCACTCGCTGTTCCTGGCCGACGGCGACAAGTTCGTGGCGACGCCGACGTTCCACGTCTTCGAGATGTACCGGCCGCACCACGGCGGGCGGGCCGTGCGGATCGACGTGCAGTCGCCGGACGTGACGTTCCGCGCCGGCGGCCGGGAGCAGAACCTGTTCCGCGTGGCCGGGTCGGCGTCGGTTCAGGGTCAGGCGCTGACGCTGACGCTGGTTCACACACACGCCGGCGAGCCGGCCGAGGTTGCCGTCCGCCTCCGCGGCGGAACAGCGGGGGAGGCGCGGCAGACGGTGTTGACGCACGCGGAACTCAACGCCCACAACACGTTCGAGCGGCCGAGCGTGGTGGCGCCGAAGGCCGCCGACGTGAAGGGCAACGGATCGGGCCTG
>DASXAN010000170.1:0-7485 GCA_036406755.1 Gemmataceae bacterium | reverse complement strand
CGCCCCGCTCCCTCGACCCACCCTACAACTCACGCCCTGGCGGAGTTCTATGTCATGAACCGCGTCATTCAGTTCTACGGCGTCTCGGACGAATACGGTGAGTTCTCGAACTTCGCCCCTTTCTCGATCACACTGCGGGGGACGGTCTGGCCGACCTCGGAGCACTACTTCCAGGCGCAGAAATTCGCCGGCACCGAGCACGCGGAGGCGATCCGAAAAACGCGTTCGCCCATGATCGCCGCCCGCCTGGGCCGGGACCGCAAGAAGCCCCTGCGCCGCGACTGGGAGGCGGTCAAGGACGGCGTCATGCGCGAGGCGGTCCGGACCAAGTTCACCCAGCACCCCGAGTCGTCGGCGTTGCTAGTGGCGACCGGCGACGCCCTCCTGGTGGAACACACGGACAACGACTCCTACTGGGGCGACGGGGGTGACGGCAGCGGGAAGAACATGCTCGGCCGCATCCTCATGCAGTTGCGCGACGAACATCGGCAGGGCGGTCCCGCCCGATCGGAGGCTTTATGAAGCGCGCCGTCATCACCGTCGGCCTGGGCTTCGGCGACGAGGGCAAGGGCGCCGCCGTCGATTTCCTGGCCCGCCGGCTGGAAGCGGACCTGGTCGTCCGCTACTGCGGCGGCAGCCAGGCGGGCCACAACGTCGAGCTGCCGGACGGCCGGCGGCACACCTTCGCCCAGTTCGGCGCCGGCACCCTGGCGGCCCCCGACCCGCCCCGCACCTACCTCGGCCCTAACGTCGTCATCGACCCGCCGGCCCTGGCCCGGGAGGCCGGCCACCTGGCCGAGCTGGGCGTCCGCGACCCGGCCCGGCTCCTGACCGTCCACCCGCGCTGCCTGGTGGCGACGCGCTGGCACCGCGCCCTCAACCGGCTGCGCGAACTGTCGCGCGGCGACGCCAAACACGGCTCCTGCGGGCAGGGCATCGGCGAGGCCCGCTCGTACTGGCTCCGGTACGGCGAGGACGCGGTCTTCGCCGCGGACCTCCGCGACCTCGACCGCCTCCGACACAAGCTCGAACTGCAGCGTCAACGGACCCTGCTGGAGTTGCAGGACTTCGTTGACCGGATCGACGCCGATGCCCTCCGCGAGTTCGACCTGTGGGAGCTGAACGCCGAGGCCGTCGCCAGGGACTTGCACGAGGCGCTCCCGGAAGCCGTCACAATTGACGCCGCCGTGCCGGCATTTCGGACGGCTCTCTTTGAGGGAGCCCAGGGGGTGCTGCTCGACGAGTACCGCGGCTTCCACCCGCACACCACCTGGAGCACGGTCACGCCGCACCACGCCTGGGAGCTGGTCGATGCCGCCGGCGTCGAGGCCGTCGCCGTGCTCGGCGTCACCCGCGCGTACACGACGCGGCACGGCGAGGGGCCGCTGCCGACATTCTCCGCCGAACTGACCGAGCGACTGCGGGACGCGGGCAACCCGTGGAACTGCTGGCAGGGCAGCCTCCGCTGCGGCTGGCTGGACCTGCCGCTCGTCCGGTACGCCGCCGCCGTCGCCGGCCCGCTCGACGGCATCGTCGTGAACCACCTGGACCAGGTCCGCCAGGCCGATTGCCAGGTGTGCGACGCCTATCGGAATGTCACCCCGACCCCGTCGGCCGCGCCGCAGCTCTCCCGTCAGGGGCGACTGACCGAGGATCTGTCTCGGGCCGAGCCGGTGTCGTCCCCGGCCACGCCGGATCGCATCCTCCGCTCCTTGGGCGAACTCGCCCCGGTGGTGATGACGGGCACCGGTCCGACGTACCAGCAGCGCGAGCTGACCAGGTTGCCGTTCCGCGAACGGAAGTGAATCGGCCGGGAGTGCCGCCGTGCCCGACCGCCGCAAGCACCGCGGGCCCGGCCCGCAGGACCCGGACTGGTTCGGCCCCGCCGCCCGCCCCGCCCTCGCGGCCGCCGTCGCCGACCTGTCGTGGCTGCTCTCCCGCGGCTACGCCGACCCGTCGGCCCTGAAGCTCGTCGGCGACCGCTACCGGCTCGTCGAGCGGCAGCGGGTCGCCGTGCTCCGCGCCGCCTGTTCCGACGCGGCCCTCGCCGGCCGGCGGGCGCGGCACGTCGCCGTCGAGGCGCTCCGCGGCCGGCCGGTGCGGATCGACGGGTTCAACCTCATTCTGACGGTGGAGTCGGCGCTCGGCGGCGGAGTCGTGCTCGCCTGCCGGGACGGCTGCTACCGCGACCTGGCGAGCGTCCACGGGACGTACCGCACGGTCGGGGAGACGCGGCCGGCCCTGGAGCTGGCCGCCCGGTGGCTGGCCGAGTGGGGCGTCGGGCCGTGCGCCTGGCTCTTGGACGCCCCGGTGTCCAACAGCGGCCGGCTGGCGGCACTGATCCGGGCGGTCGATCCCGCCTGGTCCGCCGACGTCGTGCCGGACCCCGACGCCGCCTTGGCCGCCCCCGGCCCGGTCGTGGCGACGGCCGACGCCGGCGTGCTCGACCGGTGCGGCGAGTGGGTCAGCCTGGCCCGCGCGGTCGTCGAGGCCGGCGTTCCGGGGGCGTTCGTCGTCGATCTGCGGTAGAATCGACCGGCCCCCGGAGGACCTGCCCGTGTCCGGCCACGTGTTCATCGTCCGCGGCGACCTACGGCGACTCGCCTGCGACGCTTGGCTTTTGCCGTGCAGCCGCAACGCCTGGCCGCTGGACGAGTGGTTCTTGCCGGACGACGACGGCCCGCGCTCGGGCGCGTCGTTCACCGACGGCGGACTACGGGTTCAGCCGCTGGGCGACGCCGCCCCCGGCCGGCCGCGGCGATGGCTGACGCGGATCGGCCGGCACGGCGAGCCCGTGTCGTGGTACGCCGACGGGGCGGCCGAGTTCCTCGACACCGCCGCCGCCGCGATCGCCGCGGCCGGCGGCCCGCCGCTGTTCGGCCGCGCCCGGCCGCTGCTGGCGCTGCCGGTCGTCGGCACCGGCTACGGTGGGGCGGCCGCGCGGGCCGGCGAGGTCGTGCAGGAACTGCTGCCCCGGCTTCGCGCGTTCGCCGCCGGGCCGCACGGCTGCGACGTTGCCCTGGTCTGCTTCGACGCTGCCACCCACGCGGCCGCTCAGGCGGAGCGGACACGCGCGGCGAACTGGCCGACCGACCTGACCCCGCCGCTGCGCGCCGAGGCCGACCGCCTGGCCGGCCACGCCCTGCGGGGCGAGCTGGCGCTATTCCTCGGGGCCGGGGTCGGCATGGCCGCGGGGCTACCGGGCTGGGCCGGGCTACTCGACGAGCTGGCCGCCCGGGCCAGCGCGTCGGCCGACGAGCGGGCCGCCCTGGCCGAGGTCCGCAGCGCCCTCGACCAGGCTACGGTCGTCGAGCGGTGGCTGGCCGGGCGCGGCGAGACGCTCGGCCGGGCGGTCGCGGCCGTGCTTGGCGCCCGCCGCTTCTATGCCCTGGCCCACGCCATGCTCGCCGCCCTACCGGTCCGCGAGGCGATCACGACCAACTACGACCGGCTGTTCGAGGACGCCTGGGGCCTGTCCGACCCGGACGGACTGGCCGTCCTGCCCGGGGCGGTCCGGCCGGACGCCCGGCGGTGGCTGCTGAAGATGCATGGCTGCCTGTCCGACCCGGACCGGATCGTGCTCACCCGGTCCAGCTACACCCGCTACGACGAACGGCTGCCGGCCCTGGGCGGGATGGTGCAGGCGTTCCTGGTCACCCGCCACGTCCTGTTCGCCGGGTTCTCGCTGGCCGACGACAACTTCCACCGGATCGTGGACTCGGTCCGCCGGCTGCGGGGCGAGGGCCGGCCGGCCGGGCCGTTCGGCACCGCCCTGGCGCTCGGGGCCGGAGGCTTGGCCGAGGCGCTGTGGGAGCAGGACGTGCGGCGGGTGCGGATGGCCGACCGGCCGGAGTCAGCCGCCGGGTTCCCGGCCGCGGAGGCGGCCCGGCGGCTGGAGGTATTCCTCGTCTACCTGGTGTCCCGGACGCGGGACGCCGCCCACCTGCTCGTCGGCGCCCGGTTCGACCCCCTGCTGACGGAGGGCGAGCGGCGGCTGCGGGACGCGCTGGCCACGTTCGCCGCCGCCGTCTGCGGGGAGCATGCCGCGGCCGTCCGGCGGACGGTCGCGTGGCCGCAGGTCGAGCGGCTGCTCCGCGGGCTGGGGTTCGAGCCGCCGCCGGCCGCGGCCGACGAGTGAGGCCGGCCCGGCCGGGTTGGCGACGGCCTGACTTGCAGCCGGCCGGGCTCGACCGGCGGTCGCTCGAAATCGATTCTGGCTGCGGCGGCCGATGTGGCCGGCGCGCAACGCCACTCCCCGCGCATCAATACGCTCGGATCGCTTGCCGCTCGAGTGTTCCAGCCAGGGCGGAGCAATGATGGGCCGGCGACCCGTTGCATTACGGGTCCGACAGGATATGCTTGGGGCATGGCCGATGTGACCCAACTGCTGACGGCCGCCGAGGCCGGCGACCCGCGGGCCGCGGCCCAACTCCTGCCCCTGGTCTACGACGAGCTGCGCCAGCTCGCCGCCGCCCGCCTGGCCGCCGAACAGCCCGGGCAGACGCTCCAGCCGACCGCCCTGGTACACGAGGCGTACCTGCGGCTGGCCGGGGGCGGGCCGGCGCACGGGTGGAACGGCCGCGGCCACTTCTTCGCCGCGGCCGCCGAAGCCATGCGCCGCATCCTGGTCGAGGCCGCTCGCCGCAAGAAGACCGAGAAGCACGGCGGCGGCCGCCGGCGGGTCGAACTCGGCGACCACCTCCCCGCCCCCGGCCCCGCCCCGGACCAGCTGCTCGCGGTGGACGACGCCCTGGGCCGGCTGGGCGCCGAAGACCCCACGGCCGCCGAGCTGGTGAAGCTGCGGTACTATGCCGGCCTTTCCGTTGAGGAAGCCGGGGACGCCCTCGGCCTGTCCCGGGCGACCGCCTACCGGCTCTGGGCCTACGCCCGGTCGTGGCTGCGGTGCGCGGTGTCGGGCGGGCCCCCGGACGACGGGGCCTGATTTTCTCTCCATTTTTTGAGACACCCGGCCCCCGCCGCTCGCACGGGATGGTGTCCCCGTCAGGAGACCGCGCCATGCCGGCCGACCCGAGCCGCGCGAAGTCGATCTTCATGGCCGCCCTCACCGCCGGCACCCCGGCGGAGCGGGAGGCGTACTTGGCCGGGGCGTGTGGGGATGACCCGGCGTTGCGCGGGCGGGTCGAGGAACTGCTGCGGGCGAACGACGCGCCGGGCAGCTTCCTCGACACCCCGGCCGCGGCCGCGTTCGCCGACCCCACCAGCCCGCCCGGGGACGACACCCGGACCGGGTCGTCGGGGCCGGTCGCCGGCGACGGGATCGATTTCCTCGACCCGTCCGACACACCCGGGTCGGTCGGGCGGCTGGGCCACTACGAAGTCCGGGAGGTCGTCGGCCGGGGCGGGATGGGGGTCGTGCTCAAGGCGTTCGACCAGCAGCTCCACCGGGTGGTCGCCATCAAGGTGATGGCCCCGCAGCTGGCCACCGGCGCCACAGCCCGCAAGCGGTTCGTCCGGGAGGCCCGGGCCCAGGCGGCCGTCACCCACGACCACGTCGTCACCATCCACGCGGTCAAGGAGTCTGGTCGGCTCCCGTACATCGTGATGCAGTTCGTCGCCGGGACCTCCCTCCAAGAACGGCTGGACCGGACGGAGCCGCTGCCTCTCACCGAAACCCTCCGGATCGGGGCGCAGACGGCGGCCGGGCTGGCGGCGGCCCACGCCCGGGGGCTGGTCCACCGCGACGTGAAGCCGGCGAACATTCTGCTGGAGAACGGCGTCGAGCGGGTCCGGCTGACCGACTTCGGCCTCGCCCGGGCGGCCGACGACGCCAGCCTGACGCAGAGCGGGCTGGTGGCCGGGACGCCGTCGTTCATGTCGCCGGAGCAGGCGGAGGGGAAGGCGGTCGATCACCGGTCGGACCTGTTCAGCCTCGGGAGCGTGCTCTACGCGATGTGCACCGGCCGCCCGCCGTTCCGGGCCGGCACCGGCATGGGGGTACTCAAGCGGGTGTGCGAGGAGACGCCGACGCCGATCCGCGAAACCAACCCCGAGGTCCCCGACTGGCTGGCCGCGGTGGTCGAGCGGCTGCACGCGAAGGACCCGGTGGCGCGATTCCAGTCGGCCGCCGAGGTGGCCGGGGTGTTGGGTCGGCAACTGGCTCACCTCCAAAACCCGTCTGCGGCGCCGCTGCCGGCGGTCGCGGCGGGGGCCGAGTCACCCGCGCGGCGCGTGAGCCGGAAGCGGTGGGCCGTTGCCGCCGCGGCTGTCGCGGCACTGTTCGCGGTGCTGGGGACCACGGAGGCGACCGGCGTCACGAACGTCCGGGCGACGGTGACGCGTGTCTTCGCACCCGAGGGGGCGCTGGTCGTCGAGACGGACGACCCCGGGGTGAAGGTGACGGTCGAGGGGGACGGCGGCCTGGTCGTCACCGGCGCCGGCCTGGAAGAGATCCGCCTGCGGCCGGGCAGCTACCGCGTCCTCGCCGACCGTGACGGACAGCGCGTCCCCCTAGACCGGGAGCTGGTGGCGGTGTCCCGCGGCGGTCGCGAGGTCGTTCGCGTGAAGCTGGCGGCGATGCCGGCCGCGAACGCGGAGGCCGGCGCGTTCGTCCTTCTGGCGGCCGGGCAGGAGCGGAGGTTCGACACGCTGGCCGCGGCGGTGAGGGGCGCCGCCGGCGGCGACACCGTCGAAATCCGCGGCAACGGGCCGTTCGTCACGAAGCCCGTCGCGATTCCGTCGCAAGCACTCACCATCCGCGCCGGCGCTGGCTCGTTGCCGGTGATCCGCGCCGACCCGGACGAGCAGGCGGAGGCGTTGATTTCGAGTGAGGGGTCGCTGGTGCTGGAGGGGCTCGACCTCCAGTGGGTCAACGCCAAGCCCGGCGCCCCTCGGGCCGGTCTCATGAGCCGCTCCATGGTCATCTCCAACGGACCCGCGGCGCGGCTGTACGCCGCCAACTGCCGGTTTCTCATGAACCGCCGCGAAGGTCCCCACCACATGCGGTGCGTTGGTGCCTTCGATTCGACCGTGTGTCACCTCCGAAACTGTCAGCTGCTGGTCTGTGGGCACGGTACCGGCTACCCCGCCTTTCCCGTCCGGGGCGGCCCGAATAGCTCCCTGGTGGTGGAAAACTGTCTGGTCGGTTTCGCACCGATGATCGAGTTGACCCATGTCGCCCCGACGAAGGCCGTGCTGAACCACAACACGTTTTTTGGCGAACGATTCCTGACGTTTCGGAACAGCATCGACCCCGCCGGGACGGCAGTCGGGTCGCCCGCGCTGGAGGTCGTGGCGTCCGCCAATCTCTTCGAGGGCCCGATGCAATTCGTTCACCTCCGAAAACCCGGCCAGGGTGAAACGGAGTTGACCGGGAAGGACGGCGCGCGGGCCGTGAGACAGACCGTCGGCTGGCGCGATCACGGCAACCTCTACTCGTCGGCCGACGGCAGTGGGCTGCTCACGCTGTGGCTGGAAAAGAAGCCCAACGAGCAGGTCGGCCTGACCCTCCCGGTGCCGGTGACGACG
>DASXAN010000169.1:0-3601 GCA_036406755.1 Gemmataceae bacterium | reverse complement strand
TCCGTCTGGGCGAACTTCTTCGGCTTGATCTTGTGCTCCTGCGACGCCCCGAGCAGGTCGTACAGGAACGCCACGTCCAGCTTGAGCACCTCGATGAACTCGACCAGCCCGCGGTTGGCGATGTTCAGCTCCCCGTCGAAGTTGAACGCCCGCGGGTCCGAGTCCGACCCGAACTCGGCGATCTTGCGGTAGTTGATGTCCCCGGTCAGCTCGGTCGAGTCCTGGTTCTTCTCGTCCTTGGGCTGGAACGTGCCGATGCCGACCCGGTCCTGCTCACTCAGGATGAGGCGGTAGACCTTGACCTCCTCCAGTACCTTGGTCCAGTCGCCGTCGTACTTCTGCAGCCGCTCGTTCATCATCTGCCGGCAGAACGGGCACAGGTCGCCGCGGATGAACACCTCCCCGGCCCCGTCGTGCTTGACGTTCTGGTTGAGCCGGGCCAGCAGCACCGGCCGCAGCTCGTGCGGGACCAGGTGCAGCGGGTCCTCGTGCATCGGGCACTTGGACCAACCGGTATCGGTCTTCCAGGCGTAGGAGAACAGCATCCCCTCGTCCGTCTTGGAGTACTCCTCCAGCCCCTTCTTCAGCAGGCGGGCGATGGTGCTCTTGGACGACCCGACCGGACCGTGCAGGAGCAGGACGCGACGCTCGGTGCCGTACCCCTTGGCGGCGCTCTTGAAGGTGTTGGCGAGCTGGACCAGCGACCGGTCCAGGCCGAAGATCGCGTCCCCGTGGCGGGCGGCGAACTCGGTGAAGAACTTGTATCGGGTGGACTTCTCCTTGTTCTCGTAGACCTCGTCCACGCCGTGCGACAGGATCATGTCGTACAGCCGCTGGTAGGCGGTGCGGGACACCTCGGGGTGCTCGACGACGATGTTGAGGTATTCGTCGAAGGAGCCTTCCCAGTGCTTCTTGCGGTAGTCAGTCAGGTCGAGCTGGGGCCGCAGCTCGGCGAGGATCGCCTTCCCGGTGGCCATCAGAATTTCCTCCTCGAAGCGGCGGCGGCGGGCCGCCGGGTGCAGTTGAACCTCGGTCCACGCGGTGCCGGGCGGGCGCGGCCTGGCGGGGAGAAGGGGGGCGACGAGGGGCCGGGCGCGGTCGTCGCGGCCGGTCTGCCGCGGCCCATTCCCGCCCGGCGGCCGGGCCGGCCACGGGGTCGGACGAGCCGGGGGGCGGCCCGAGGGGTCCGGGCGATCGCGGGGCGGGGGCGGCCGCTGGGCACACGTCCGCCGCGGGTCCCTGCCCTCCGCTTCCATTCCGAAGACCACGCCCGGGGAATGCCAGACCGGGGCGTAGTTGGCGCAAACGAAGCCATCTGCGGACACTAGAAGTCTACGCTTCCCTGCGGGGGTGCTGTCAAGCCCGGTTTAGCTCCCTGCACCGGGCGTGCCGCGCAAGCCGTCTGGACGGCCGCGTTGCCCGCATGGTATGGGGTGAGCCGCGCGGCTGTTCCGGTCCTGCCGCACCATCCCCCCTCTCAGGAATAGACGAGGAACCCATGCGGAACTTGCTGGCCCTTCTCGGCGCCGCCCTGGTGACGTTCCTGGCCATCGGCTGGTACCTGGACTGGTACCACATCACGCCCCGGGCGGGGGCGACGCCCGGCCACCGGAGCGTGGAGATCGACATCAATTCCAAGAAAATCGGCGAGGACGTGCACAAGGGCGTGGAGGCGGTGGAACAGAAGGGCCACCAACTGCTCGACAAGGACGGCAAGCCGGTGGCGGCGACGGCCCCGGCCCCGCTGGTGCCGGGCCGGCCGCGGTGAACCATGATGTGTCGTTGAGCGGGGAGCCGGAGGCCACCGCGCCGAACCACTGCGCGGTCGCCTCCGGCTCCCCGCTCAACGGGTCGACCTACAACCCGTTCAACGCCGCCACCGCCGCGGCGGCGAATTCCGGATCGTTGACGTGCAAATTCAGTTCCCGCACCTGGACACTTGGGCTGACCCAGTTCCGCAAGCTCTGAACGAGTGCCCCCGCCGGGCCGGCTAGCGCGAACGGACGATGTAGTTCGGAGAACCCGCCGCGGGGCACCAGGATCACGACCGGACCGCGGCTGGCACTGGCCTTGTTTGCAATCTCCCGGCCGAGTTCGTCGCATTCCTCCAGCGTCGTCGGCCGATACCACTGACGGTCATGCGCGATCACCGGCCGGTCCGGCGGAGCGTTCGGCCCGAGCACCGCGTCCAATTCCCCGGGGACAATGACCTGCGGCACGCCGCGGAGCGCCGCCGCCGTCAGCCGGTCCGGGCCGGCCCCGCCCGCGGTCCCGGCCAGTTCCGCGGCCAGCTCGGCCAAGGACACGTCCACGACCGCCGCCACCCGGCCGGCGAGTACGTCCGCCTCCAGAGCCCGGCCGCCGGCACCGTCGGTCACATACTCGCGCACCGGCCGCTCCTGTTCGGCCAGCAGCCGGCGGACGGCGTCGGCGCACGGCCGGGTCAGCGGGCCGGTCGTGACGGCGATCGGCAGTTCGGACATGGCGGCTCCGGGGCGGGCTGCGCGGTATGGTAGACGCGGAGGGCAGGACATGGCCACACTGAAGCAGCGCATCCTGCGGCGGGCGGTGCCGGTCGGCGTCATCACGGCGCTCGTGGGGTACGGCCTGCTCTGGGCGTACCTGTCCGCGGCCGCGGCGTTCACCGACGTGGGGGCGATCCAGTCCGAGGGGCCGAACTACTCCGGCCCGCTGGTCTTGGGCGTGACCGGGTTCGCCATCGCGGCGGCCCTGGAGTGCGTCCGACCGGGGAAGCCGTAACGTCCGGCGGCACCGCGTTTGCCCATTGACCGGCGTGCGCCGCCCGCCCCGTTCGGTCCGCCGCCATGCCGCTCCGTCACAGTCCGCTCCTACTCGTCGCCCTGATCCTGACCGCCGCGTTCGCCCGCGGTCAGGCGCCTGGCCCCGAGCTGGACCGCGTGGCGCATCAGATCATCGACCGCACCAACCGCTTCCGCCAGGACCAGCACCGCCCCGCGGTCACGGTCAACGAGCAGTTGTCGGCGACGGCCCGCGACTTCGCCGGCTGGATGGCCGCCACCGACCTGTACGGCCACGAGGCCGACGGCCGCCGGCCGTGGGACCGGGCCAAGGCCCACGGCTACGACTATTGCCTGGTGGCCGAGAACATCGCCTACGCCTGGCGGTCCGCCGGGTTCACCACCGACGAGTTGACGGCCGAGTTTGTACAAGGGTGGGAGCAGTCGCCCGGCCACCGCAAGAACATGCTCGATCCGGACGTGACGGAGACGGGCGTCGGCGTAGCTCGCAGCGCCGACACCGGCCTGTACTACGCGGTGCAGCTGTTCGGCCGGCCGAAGTCGCTGCGGATCGAGTTCCGCATCGCCGACCGGGCCGGGGCGGCGGTCAAGTACAAGGTCGGCGACCAGGCGTATGACTTGCGGCCGCGGACGATCATGACGCACGAGGTCTGCCGCCCGACGGACGTGACGCTGCTGGCGGCGGACGGGTCGGCGGCGGCGACGGTGCGGCCCGCCAGCGGCGCGCGGTACGCGGTGAACCGAGATGAGAACGGAATGCTGAGGCTGGCGAAAGAGTGACGCCGCGACCCGAATCCGCGAGGGGAGCGCTTGCGAGAAGC
>DASXAN010000168.1:0-3623 GCA_036406755.1 Gemmataceae bacterium | reverse complement strand
GGCGGCGCTGGGGCTGGCGCTGTGGCGGAGTCGGGGTCCGTAGTTGAGGGGGGAGCCGGAGGCGACGGCGCCGGCGCGGTCGCCTCCGGCTCCCCGCTCAACGATGGAACGGTTACGCCCCCGGCACGCACTTCTTCACTTGCTGCATGATCCGCTTGAGGATCTCCTGCTCCAGCGACACCTCCCGCCCCTTCGGGATCCAGGCCGTGTCCACGACCGACGGGTCCACGACCTCGAACTGGCGGTCCACCGAGTTGTCGCTGCGGAACGCGGCCGCCCCGGCGGTCGCCTTGATCGGCCGCGGCACGTCCTCCAGCTCCTTGTACACGATCACCGTCACCAAGTAGCCGCCGACCCCGGCCGGTACCACCCCCGGCCGCGGGTCGGCGGCGTCGGGGGTGATCGGCTGGATGGTCACGTCGCATCGGTAGCGCATCGACTGCAGTGTTGCCAGGAGCCGCTCGGCCCCGTCCGGCGAGCCGGGCTTCCACGGCTCACCCAGCCCGGGCGCGACCTTCGGGTGGGTGCGGATGACGCCGGCGTAGCGGTTGGCGTCCATGATCTCGAAGTAGTCGTCCACGACCGACAGAACGCCCTCAAACACCGCGCCGTACTCGGGCGGGCCGCCGGCCAGGAAAACGGGGTTCGGGCACGGGCCGGGAACGGCCGCGGCCGGGACGAAGGCCGGGTTGTCCATGAGCGGCCGGCCGGCGCAGCCGCCGGCGGCGAAGACCGCCACCGGGCCGAGCAACACGGCCGCCGCCAGGATGTCGCGGCGCATGATCCACCCCCCGCGTGAAGGCCGCCGCTATGCCAAACGGGGGCAGGGCTGTCAAGGGGATTGTCCGGCACCCGCCGAGGCCGGGAAGTCGGCGGCCGTGAGCATGACCCGCTCGATGTGCGTCGCCCGGCCGGTGGCCGGGTCCACGTCGACGAACGCCCCGCCCAGGCGAACGTCGTCGGCCGCCACCTCGAACGGGGCCGGGATCGCCGTGACCGCCACGCCGAGCACCCGGTCCACCCGCCGGCCGAGGATGCTAGCGTACGGCCCGGTCATGCCGACGTCGCAGACGAACGCCGTCCCGCCGGGCAGGATCTGCTCGTCGGCCGTCGGCACGTGCGTGTGGGTGCCGACCACGGCGGCGACCCGGCCGGCGAGGTAGTGGGCCATCAGGTACTTGTCGGCCGTCGCCTCGGCGTGCATGTCCACGACGACGACCTGGGCGGCACCGGCGAGTTGGGTCAGGACGCGGTCGGCGGCCTGGTACGGGTCGTCCACGGCCCGCATGAACGTCCGGCCGATCAGGCAGACGGCGGCCACGGTCGTGCCGTCGGCCGCGGTCGCCAGCGCGAACTCCCGGCCCGGGGCGGCCGGCGGGAAGTTGGCCGGCTTGCAGACCCGCTCTTCCTGCTGGAGCGTGCCGATGATCTCGGCCTTCTTGTAGACGTGGTCGCCGAGGGTGACGAGGTCCACGCCGGCGTCGCGGAGGCGGCGGTACTCGGCGGGCGGACAGCCGGACCCGTTGGCGGCGGCGTTCTCGGCGTTGGCGATGACGAAGTCGCACCGCCCGGCGGCGCGCAGGGCGGGGACCGCCTGCTGCACCAGCCGCACGCCCGGTTTGCCGACCACGTCGCCGATAAACAGAATCCGCATGAGAAGAGATGAACCACAGATGCACACAGATGAACACAGATCGGAAGGACTAGGTTTTCCGATCTGTGTTCATCTGTGTGCATCTGTGGTTCATTGCTTTACCTCGCGAACTCGGTCGCCCGCGTCTCGCGGACGACCGTCACCTTGATCTCCCCGGGGTAGTCGAGCTGCTGCTCGATCGCCCGGGCGATGTCGTGGCACATCTTGACCGCCTCGTGGTCGGTCAGCCGCTGCGAGTTGGCGATCACCCGCACCTCCCGCCCGGCCTGGATCGCGTACGCCTGCTCCACGCCCGGGAACCCGCTCGCCACCGCCTCCAGGTGCTCCAGCCGCTTGACGTACTTCTCCAGCGTCTCCCGCCGGGCCCCGGGCCGCGACGCGCTGATGGCGTCGGCGGCGGCCACAAGGACGGTATAGATGTGGTCCACCGTCACGTCGTCGTGGTGGCCGGCGATGGCGTGGAGCACGTCCTTGTTCGTCTCCCCGTACCGCTTGGCCAGCTCCGCCCCGATCTTCGGGTGGCCGCCCTCCATCTCGTGGTCGGCCGCCTTGCCGACGTCGTGCAGCAGGCCGCACCGCCGGGCGAGTTGGCCGTCCAGGCCGAGCTCGTCCGCGATCATGCCGCACAGGTGGGCCACCTCCAGGCTGTGCAGCAGCACGTTCTGGCTGTAGCTGGTGCGGAACTTCAGCCGGCCGAGCAGCTGCAGCAGCTTCTCGTGCAGCGTGCCAACGCCCACGTCCTGGGCCGCCTTCTTGCCCACCTCCAGGACGTGCTTGTCCATCTCCGCCTGGGTTTCCTTGACCACCTCCTCGATCCGCGACGGGTGGATGCGGCCGTCCTGGATGAGCTTGGACAGGGCCAGCCGGGCGGTCTCCCGGCGGATGTTGTCGAACGCGCTGACGACGACCACGCCGGGCGTGTCGTCCACGATCACGTCCACCCCGGTCGCCTTCTCGAAGGTGCGGATGTTGCGGCCCTCGCGGCCGATGATCCGCCCCTTCATGTCGTCGGACGGGATGTCCACGGTGGACACGGTCGAGTCGGCCGTGTGCTCGGCCGCGTACCGCTGGACGGCCACGGCCAGCACCTTGCGGGCCCGGTCCTCGGTCGTCGCCTGGAGGTTCTCCTCGAACCGGCGGATCCGCTCGGCCAACGACGCGGCCAGGTCCTTCTCCAGCCGCTCCATGAGCCGGGCCTCGGCCTGCTCCCGGCCCAGGCCGGCCACCTCGTGGAGTTTCTGCATCTGCTGCTCGGCCAGCGCCTCGACCTCGCGGGACCGCTTCTCCAGCTGCTCCTTGCGGTCGGCGAGCTTCTTCTTGGCGTGGTCCAGCTCCCGCTCCTTCTTCTGCTGGGCCTCGTTGCGCTGTTCGAGCAGGTCTTCGCGTTTCTCCAGCCGGCGCTCCTGCTCCCGGACCTCGGTCAGCTTCTGGTCGAACTCGCGGGTCAGGTCCTCGCGCTTCTTGAACAGGTCGTCCTTGGCCTTCAGCTCCGCCTCCTTGCGGAAGTTCTCGGCCTTGGCCTGCGCCTGGGCGAGCAGTTCGTCCGCGCGGGCCTGGGCGCCCGCCAGGCGCATGCGATCCTGGACGCGGGCCAAGCCGTAGCCCGCGGCGAGTCCGACGATCAGAGCGACCAGGCCCGAGATCACGCCGACGGTCAGCGGATCCATGGGGCCACTCCTTCACACGGGCCGGCCGCGGATGCCGCAGGCGGCCGCCCGCCGGGGAAACCGGCGGGGGCGAAAGGGTGGACCGGGGGAGGACGAGAAGCGGGGGACGACGGGACGGGGGAAGGACGGCCCGGCCCCGGGCGGCCCGCCCCGGGTTAGCCGCGACGCGGAGTCTTCGGAGCGGAACGCGCCGGTGTTCGCGCGGTCCGCCCCGCAAAGCCTCCGCGTCGCGGCTAAACACAGCGCGATCAGCCACGGGAGCCAAGCGAGAGTCATGCGAGCCTCGGAAAGGATCGCGGTCA
>DASXAN010000167.1:0-1798 GCA_036406755.1 Gemmataceae bacterium | reverse complement strand
ACGACCACGAGGACGCGAACGGCCAGTTCGAGCAGAACTTCGCCTACGCCGACGCGCTGACCAGCGCCGACCGGCTCATCTTCTACCGGTACATGATCCACACGCTGGCGCACGACGCGGGCCTGGCGGCCACCTTCATGCCGAAGCCGTTCGGGAACCTGACCGGTTCCGGACTGCACCTGCACTCCAGCCTGTGGGACGCGAAGTCCGGCGCCGAGCTGTTCGCCGACCCGGACGACGCCCGCGGGCTGGGCCTGTCCGAGCTGGCCTACCACTACATCGGCGGCCTGATCGAGCACGGGCCGGCCATGGCCGCCGTGACCTGCCCGACCGTCAACTCCTACAAGCGCTTCGGGGTCGGCGCGCCGAATTCCGGTGCCACCTGGGCCCCGGCCTACGCCACCTACGGCGGGAACAACCGGACCCAGATGCTCCGCGTTCCCGACGGCGGCCGGGTGGAGAACCGGGGCTGCGACGGCTCGGCCAACCCGTACCTGGCCATGGCGGTCCAGTTGGCCGCCGGATTGGACGGCATCGACCGCGGCCTGGATCCGGGCGAGCCGAATCTCGACAACCTCCATGTCATGCCGCCCGAGCAGGTCGCCGCCCGCGGCATCCGGGCGCTGCCGCCGACCCTGCTGCACGCCGCCGACGAACTGGTCACCGACGACGTGCTCCGCGAGGCGCTGGGCAAGACACCGGACGGGGACTACATCGACTACTACGCCCAGGTCAAGCGGGACGAGTTCCGCGCCTGGCACTCCGGGGTGAGCGACTGGGAAGTCGAGCGCTACCTCACGCTCTTCTGACCGGCCCGCACCGATGAGAGGAACTGTCCCGCAACAGATGTAAGGAGGGATCGTGGCCTCGACCGACGGCACGCTTCCCGAGACCGGCCTGCGCAAGGACACCAACTGGTGGGGTGCTTTCGTCATCGGCCTGGCCGGGACCATCCTGGTGACCGGTATCGCGCCGTACGTCGTCCAGGGCACCGGCGCATTGGGCATCATCCTGATCGGCGTGATGACGCTGGCCGGCTGCTTCCTGTGCCTGTGCCTGGCCGAGCTGGCCACGATGTGGCCGGACCGCACCGGCGGCATCCCCGGGTACGCGACCGAGTCGTTCCGGCCGCTGACCGGCGACACCACGGCCCGGCACATCGGCGGCGTCTCCGGCTGGGCCTACTGGCTCGGCTGGTTCCCGGTCGCGCCGATCAACGTGATCCTGACCGCGTCCTACCTGGCGGTGCTGTTCAACTTCAGCCCGGGCCACCTGATCTCGCCGGTCGGGACCACCTGGGGCACCCCGATCGGGGTGACGATCGTCCTGGTCTGCTTCGGGGTGCTGGCGGCCATCTTCGTCCCGGCGTGGTTCGGGATCAGGCTCGGCGCGGCGTTCGCCACGGTGCTCGGCGTGCTGTCCATGCTGCCGCTCACCGCGATGATCTTCCTGCCGTTCTTCAAGCCGGGCTCGATCCACTGGGGCAACGTGGCCGGCTTCCACGCCCCGCCGCACGTGGCGGTCACCGTGACGTTCATCTTCGCCTGGTTCTTCCCGATCTTGTGGAACGTCATCGCCATGGAGGCCGCGGCATGTTACGTCGGGGAGTGCCGCGGCGGCGCCCGGGACGCCAAGATCGCGCTCACGGCCGAGGGCCTGTTCGGGGTGTTCATCTACATCGCGACGCCGCTGTTGTTCGTCGCCGTCCTCGGCGTGGCGCTGACCACCGCCGACCCGCTGACCCTGTACCTCACCTACACCAACCACATCTTCGGTCCCGGGTCGTGGGAGAAGTGGT
>DASXAN010000166.1:0-3519 GCA_036406755.1 Gemmataceae bacterium | reverse complement strand
GTCGGTGGGCCTCCCTCGCTCCGCTCGTTCGACCCACCCTACGGCCTGAGGGCTTATGAATTTCGCCTTGGCCACCCTCTGGCACGAGCGGCAGCGGTACCTGCCCGGCATCCTGGCCGTGGCATTCAGTGCCGTGCTGATCGCCCTGACGTGCGGCCTGCTCCTGGGCCTGCTGTCGGTGGTGTCGATCCCGATCACCCGCACCCGGGCGGACGTCTGGGTCGGGTCGGCCGGCGTCTTGAGCGTGGACATCGCCGGCGTCGTCCCGACCGCCTGGTACAGCCGGGTGATGGAATCCCCCGAAGTGGCCGCCTGTGAGGAGTATTGTGAAGGATTCAGTAAGTGGAAGAAGCCCAACGGGGCCGATGAATTGTGCATCGTCATCGGCTGCCGGCTGGAGGACGGGGCGCTGGGGGCGGTGAATGCCCTGACCCCGGAATTACGGGAAAAGTTGACCGAGCCGAACGCCGTCGTGATCGACGAATCCGAGCTGTCCCGGCTGGGTTTAACGGCTGGGGTGGGTGAGACGGGCGAAATCCTCGGGCGGAAGGTGCGGGTGGTCGGATTGGTTCAAGGGTACAGCAGCCTGGCCGGGCCGTTCGTGTTCTGCTCGCTGGGCACGGCCCGGCCGCTGTTGCGGCTGCGGCCCGACCAGGCGTCGTACCTGCTGGCCCGGTGCCACCACCCGGCGGACGCCCCGGCCGTGGTCGGCCGGCTGCGGGAGAAGTACGGGGAGGAGATGTCGGCGTTCGTCAGCGACGAGTTCGCCGGGCGGAGCGAGTGGCACTGGCTGACCAAGACCAAGGCCGGCATCGCCATGGCGGTGCTGTCGCTGTTGGGCCTGCTGGTCGGGGCGGTGGTGACCGGGTTCACGCTGTACGCGGCGACGGCGGCGTCGATCCGCGAGTACGCCGTGCTGCGGGCGCTGGGCATCCCGCGGTGGCGGATGGGGATGGCGGTCCTGAGCCAGTCGTTCTGGGTCGGGGTGCTCGGCGTGGTGGTCGGGGTGCCGACGATGTACGGCCTGGCCCGGGCGGCGGAGGCGGCCGGCAACCTGCGGGTGTCGCTGGCCCCGTGGCTGCTCGGGACGGTGGCCGTGGTGACGCTGGGCATGGCCCTGGCCAGCGGGCTGGCCGCCCTGCGGATTCTGCGGCAGGTGGAGCCGGCGAATTTGCTAAGATAGTGAGCGAGGATTCAGGACGACGATGGACGACGCCCCGACCCTGACCGGCCGACACCTCGTCCGCACGTTCGGCGACGGCGACAGCCAGACGACGGCGCTGAACGACGTGACGCTGGACCTGTTCCGCGGCCAGTTCGCGCTCCTGATGGGGCCGAGCGGGTCCGGCAAGAGTACGCTGCTGGCGGTGCTATCCGGCCTGCTGCACCCGACGGACGGGCAGGTGCTGGCGCGGGAGGACGGGCGGGCGATCGACATCTGGGCGATGACCGACAAGGAGCGGGAGCAGTTCCGCCTCCAGTATTGCGGGTACATCTTCCAGGGGTACAACCTGTTCCCGGCACTGAACGCCCGGCAGCAGCTGGAGATCGTCCTGCGGTGGGGGATGAACGTCGGCGGCCGGGAGGCCCGCAAGCAGGCGACGGAGATGCTCGGCATCCTCGGCCTGGGCAACAAGGGCCACCTGCTGCCGTCCCACCTGTCGGGCGGCGAGAAGCAGCGGGTGGCGATCGGCCGGGCGCTGGTGAAGAACCCGATGCTGGTGTTCGCCGACGAGCCGACCAGCGCCCTGGACTGGGCCCACGGCGAGCAGGTGGTGGAGCTGCTGCGGGCGGCGGCCCACGAGCGGGGGGCGACCATGCTGGTCGTCTCCCACGACGCCCGCATCGTCCCGTTCGTGGACGCCGTCTTCCACCTGGAGGACGGCCGGCTGTCGGAGAACGCGGCGGCGGAGACCGACCCGCTGGCGGCCGGGCACTGAGAGGAGGCGGAGGGATCGGCCATGAGCACCACGACTGACCCACACGTGGACGTCCCCCGGTCGGCCCGCCGGGTGATGCTGCCCCCGCCGCCGGCCCCCGCCCCCGCCCGGTCGTGGTTCCGCCTGTCCTGGCTCGTCGGCATCGCCCTCATCACCGCCAGCTTGGTCGGGGCCAGCCACGTCCTGCACTCCCGCCCGGCGTCCGAAGGCCCGGCCGACGGCAAGGTGCCGGCCGAGCGGAGCTTCGGCGGCCCGGCCGGCGTCGTCTGCCTGGGCACGGTCGAGCCGGAGGCGGCCCCCGGCGGGTACGTCGCCCTCAGCCCCGTCCAACCCGGCGAGGTGACCGACGTGGCGGTGACCGACGGCCAGGCGGTCAAGAAGGGCGACGCGCTGCTGAAGGTGGACGACGCGGTGGCCGCCCAGGCGCTCGCCCAGGCGGAAACCGGCGTCCGGCTGGCGCAGGCGCAGCAGGCCCAGGCGCAGCAGCTGGCCGGCCAGTACCAGGCCGGCATCGACGCGCAGAAGGCCGCCGTGGACGCGGCCAAGCACAAGATCACCGCGGCCGAGTACCGGCTCAAGCGGCAGAAGTACCTGCTGAACCTGTCCTCCCCGATGAGCAACCAGGACGAGATCAACGCCAGCACCGAAGAGCTGGAGGCGGCGAAGCTGGCGGCGGCCGCGGAGGAGGCCAAGCTCCGCGCCGTCCAGGCGAACAAGCCGGACGCGAAGATCCGGGAGGCCGACGAGAACGTGGCCCTGGCCCGGCAGCGGGTCGAGCAGGCCCGGCTGGCGGTGAAGAGGTACGTCCTGGAGGCCCCGGCGGACGGGACGGTGCTGCGGGTGAGCGTCTCCCGCGGGTCGGTGCTCGGGCCGCAGACCCGCCAGGCGCCGGTGCTGTTCGCCCCGGCCGGGCCGCTGGTGGTGCGGGCGGAGGTGGAGCAGGAGTTCGCCCACCGGGTGCAGCGGGGGATGGCGGCGGTGGTGCAGGACGAGGCGAACGGTCAGGTGACGTGGCAGGGGCGGGTGAAGCGGCTGGGGGCGGCGTACCTGCCCAAGCGCGGGGCCGGGCCGGAGTCGCTGGCGATGAGCGGGTCGGACGTGCGGGTGCTGGAGTGCCTGGTGGAGCTGGACCCGAACCAGCCGGCGCCGCTGTTGGGCCAGCGGGTGCGGGTGAACATCGGCACCCACGGCGGGCCGTGACGGTCGGTGAACGGAATCACCGATGGAATCCTTCCCCTTCGACCGCGCCGGCAAGTGGCTGATCGTCCACCACGGCGACGCCGTCCTCCGCCTCGCCGGCGTTACGGACATCCCCGCGTGGCAGGCCGTCCAGACCGAGGTCGTCCAGCCGCGGCAGTTACCCGACGGGCTGATCGAAGTGGAACGGCCCGGCGCCGGGCGGCCGGACCTGTTCGTCGTCGAGATCGCCACCGACCCGGAAGCGCGGATCGCCGAGCAGGTGTTCGCCGATCTGGCCCTCGTCTACCTCGACCGCGGCGTGTTGCCGGAGGCGGTCGTCCTCGTGCTGCGACCTAAGGGCCGCCTCCGCGCCCCCGGCCGATTCGACGAGCGCGGCCGG
>DASXAN010000165.1:0-4813 GCA_036406755.1 Gemmataceae bacterium | reverse complement strand
GTAGTGCGGCGCGTCCAGGCAGGTGATCGCCTGGAGGCTGAAGTCGGTGGCGACGCGGATGACGCACACCGCCACCGGCGTCTGGAAGCTGACCGGCAGGAAGTCGGAGCCGGTGTAGGAGGTCTGGCGGGCCTTCTCCTGGGCGCGGGCGACGGCGTCCTCGGGGCTGATCTCCTCGCCGGGGTACTTCACCTTGCCGAGCAGGTCGCCGTCGGGGACGCTCTCGGTGTCCACCACCAGGAAGGCGGTGCGGGTGTTGGGGTCGAGGGCGGCCGGATGGGGGGACAGTTGGGTGATCGGCATAACGGGGTGCCCGGGCGGGAAGTGGTCGATCCGTCGCCATTGGGAAGCATGACCCGGCGCGGGTGCCGGGTCAACGCGGCCGGGCGGGGCGACCGCCGGCCGGCGGGCGGCGGGCCGGCCGAGTTTGCCGGTTGTACCGGCTGTGCGGGCTGGCCGGCGGCCGGCCGCGGTCCGTATCCTCACCTCGTCGCCCGCTCGCGGACCACTCCATGACCAACGACGCTCCGACGACCCCGCCGACCGCCGCCCCGCCGCGGGGCGCGCTCCTGACCGTCTTCCTGGTCGTGGTCATCGACTTGCTCGGCTTCGCCATCGTCCTGCCGCTGTTGCCGCGGATCGCCGAGACTTATCTAGAGGGCCGGTCGAAGTTCGTCACCGGGCTGACGATCGGCCTGCTATTCTCCTCGTTCTCGCTGATGCAGTTCATCTTCGCCCCGCTCTGGGGCCGGCTGTCCGACCGGATCGGCCGGCGGCCGGTGCTCCTGGTCGGCTTGGCCGGGTCGGTCGTGTTCTACACCGTCTTCGGGTACGGTGCGACGGTGGACCCGGCCCAATCCGCCCTGGCGATCACCCTCATGTTCGTGGCCCGGATCGGGGCCGGCATCGCCGGGGCGACCATTTCGACGGCCGCCGCCGTGATCGCCGACTGCACACCGCCGGACCAGCGGAAGCGGGGCATGGCCCTGATCGGGGCGGCGTTCGGCGTCGGGTTCACGTTCGGCCCGCTGATCGCGTTCGGGGCGGTGAAGCAATTCCCGGCACAGGGGCACGGCGCGGTCGGCTACGTGGCGGCCGGGCTGTCGTTCATCGCCCTGGTCCTCGGCATGGCGCTGCTGCCGGAGACGCGGGTGGCCGGCCGGCTGTCGGAGCGCCGCGGCTGGCTGAACTTCCACCAGCTCGCCGAGACGCTGCGGACGCCGACCGTCGGCCTGCTGGTGGCCAGCTACTTCCTGGCGACGTTCGGGTTCGCCAACTTCGAGTCCACGCTGTCGCTGCTGACCAAGGCGGCGTTCGGGTTCACCGACGACGAGAACTTCCTGGTGTTCGCCTACGTCGGGTTCGTGCTGGTGTTCGTCCAGGGCGGGGTGTATCGGCCGATCGCGCACCGGCTGAGCGAGGTGGCGTTCATCCGCCTCGGGGTGTTGTTCATGCTCCTGGGGCTGGGCGGCCTGGCCGTGCTGTCGGCCGTGATGACGATGGGCGGCACGTCCGGCCGCGGCCCGCTGGTGGTGTTCCTGGCGGTGATGGCCGTGGCCGTCACCGGGTTTGCGTTCCTGAACCCGTCGGTCAGTGCCTTGATCTCCCGCCGCAGCGACCCGACCCGCCAAGGGGAGGTGTTGGGCGTGAATCAGTCGGCCAACGCGCTCGCCCGCATCCTCGGGCCGCTGATCGGCCTGATGCTCTTCCCGCTGACCGCGACGCACGTGCTGCCCTACGTCATGGCGTCGGCGCTGTTGCTGATCGTGCTGGTGCTGACGCCCCGGCTGCGCGCCGAACCCGAACCGCACCCGGCGAGCGGGGTTGCGTGACGGAGGTATCGCCATGCCCCCAGCCCAACCGCACCGCCTGATCCTGGCCAGCGGCTCGCCCGCCCGCCGGGAACTACTGACCCGCCACGGCTACCGGTTCACCGTACAACCGGCCCAGGTCGAGGAGCCGACCGAGGCCGGCCACGGCGACCCGCGGAGCTACGTCCAGACGATCGCCTGGATGAAGGCGGCGGCCGTCGCGGCGACCGTCAATGACGGGGTGGTGCTGGCCGCGGACACGGTCGGCTGGTGTGACGGCCGGCCGGTGCTGAAACCCGAGGACGAGGCCGACGCCCGCCGCATCCTCCGCCTGCTCGGCGGCCGGCACCACGAGCTGTGGACCGGCGTGTGCCTGTGGCGGCGGCCGGACGGGCTGCAACTGGTGTGGCAGGAGGTCAGCCGCGTCCACATGAAGGCGATGACCGACGCGGAGCTGGACCAGTACATCCGCACCCGGCAGTGGGTCGGCTGCTCCGGGGCGTACGCGATCCGGGAGGACGGCGACCCGCTGCTGACGGTCGAGGGCAGCGTGACGAACGTGGTCGGCCTGCCGATGGAGTCAACGGCGATCGCACTTCGGGGGCTCGCGGCCGTGCCGGCCCTTAGCTGACCGTGTCTTTCGGTCTGATCGCACGCCGGCGCAAAGTGCGGCCCGGCGGGTAGTCAGGCCGCCGGGCCGCGCGGTCCCTTGGCCCCCGTCAACCGTTCCGGGGGCGGCGGCCGTCGTCGCCAGCGGCCGCTACGAAGAAACACCGAACTGCCCCGGTCCCACCGCCACGAAAATGCGGCCGGGACGGAAAATTTGACAGCCGCGGGAATCTGATCTAGGAGATTTGTAGCGGTGGCCCCGTCTTCGCCGAAGTCGCCCGGGTGCCGGGCGGGGGCCGTGGACGGAGTCTCGTCATGCCGCTCGATCTGCAAATCTCCGCCCTGGCCGTTTCGGCCATTTACTACCTGTGGCGCGACGGGTACCTCGCCCACCTCCGCCGGGAGCACGTCCGCCGCCAGCGGATGCTGCGCGAGCGCGTCGCTTACATGCTGTGGTCCGCGGCCCAGCATTGCCACTGACGGCGCGTCACCCCGATTCGGGCGAGGCCATCACCTCCGCCCCAGCCCCGGCGCGCCGGCCTCCTCCGCCCCCGCCTTCGGGATCGACTTGGCCACCGACTGCGTCAGCACGATGGCGGCCCACGTCGTCGGCTTCGCGGCGGGGGCGGGTGTTGGCGGCTTCGGCCTGGGTGACACCCGCGGCGGCCGCTGGTACTTCGGCCGCTTCACCTTCTCCTTCTTCGGCGTCGGGCCGCGGGGCGGGGGCGGCGGCTCGGCCGGTGCGGGTGGCGGGACGGGCTTGGCCACCGGTGCGGCCTTCGTGATGACATCGCTTTCGGCCGCCTCCTGGCGGCGCTTCTTCCGATTCCTGGCCATCAGGGTCTCCGTGGACATCCGGGTGCCCCGTGCCGCGCACGGGGCGTACCACAATCATACACGCCGGCCGGCCGGTCGGCGTCTACCGCCGCGGTCCGGCCCCTGGTATGATGCCGGCCGCCGGTTCCCCGACCCACACCCGCCGACCGGGCCGCCGCCATGATCCGCCACTGTCTGCCGCTCGCCGCCGCCCTGGCGCTCGCCCTCCCGCTCCGGGCCGACGACAAGCCGCCCGACTTCGCCCCGCTCGAAGCCACGGCCGCCGCCGAGATGAAGGACGCCGGCATCCCCGGCGCGGCCGTCGCCGTCGTCCGCGGCGACCGGATCGTGTTCGCCAAGGGGTTCGGCGTCACCAGCGTCGAGGGCGGCCCGCCGGTCACGCCGGACACGCTCTTCCGCCTCGGCTCGACCACCAAGATGTTCACGGCCGCCGCCCTGGTGTCGCTCGCCGAGGACGGCAAGCTCAAGCTCGACGCCCCGATCGGCCAGTACGTCAAGGACCTGCCGCCGCACTTCGCCCTGCTCACCGCCCACCAACTGCTCACGCACACCGCCGGCGTCACGGACGAGACGCGCCTGTACGGCCCGCTCGACGAGGCGTCGCTGGGGCGGGAGGTCCGCGGCTGGAAGGCCGACTTCCTGTTCGCCCCGCCGGGCAAGGTGTATTCGTACGCCAACCCCGGCTACCGGATCGCCGGGCTGGTGGCCGAGGAGGTCGGCGGCAAGCCGTACGCCGACGTGCTCGCCGACCGCCTGTTCCGCCCGCTCGGCATGAAACGCAGCACTTTCCGGCCGACGATGGCCATGACCTACCCGCTCGCCCAGGGCCACGAGAAGGCGGCCGGCGGGGTGGCTGTCATCCGCCCGGCGTCGGAGTCCGCCGCCGGCTGGCCGGCCGGGTCGCTCTTCTCCTCCGCCAACGACCTGTCGCGGTGGGCGGTCGCGTTCCTCAACGACGGCAAGCTCGACGGCAAGGACGTGCTGCCGCCGGCGGTGATCGCCAGAATCTCCACCAGGCACGTGACGGTTCCCGGCGGGCGGCACTACGGGTACGGCCTGACGATCGCGGACCACCGCGGCGTGCCGGTGGTCGAGCACGGCGGGTCACGGGCCGGATACGGCAGTTTCATCCGCTTCCTGCCGACGCAGAAGGCGGCGGTGATCGTGCTGTGCAACACGACCGGCGGCCAACTGCCGCGGACGGTGGAGGCGGCGACGGAACTGCTCGCCCCCCTTGGGCCGCGGCCGGGCCGGCCGCCGGGGCAGCCGTTGACGGCCGAGGAGGCGAAGAAGTACGCCGGCCGGTTCACGAACAACCGCGGCCGGGCGGCGCTGGTCGAGCGGGATGGCAAGCTCTTCTTCCGCCGCGGCCCCGGGCCGGAGCAGGCGGTGACGAAGGTCGGGTCGGACCACCTGCGGACCGACCCGCGAGCGGGTACCCCGGGGGCGGACATCCACCTCGTGCCGGGGCCGGACGGGGTGCCGGAGTTCCTGTTCGTGGGCGGGCGGGCGATGAAGCGCATTCAGTGACCGCGGTTTTCGTTTCGCCGCGCGGC
>DASXAN010000164.1:0-1852 GCA_036406755.1 Gemmataceae bacterium | reverse complement strand
CGTCGAGGTGAAGTAAGACGATTTACCACAAAGGACACAAAGAGCACAAAGAGATCATAAGCACTCATTTCTTGTGATGCTTTGTGCTCTCTGTGTCCTTTGTGGTTAAACTCTTTCGTACTGCCCCGCGAAATGCTGGATTGTCAGCGCCGGGTCCATGTTGAACACGGCCTTGCCGGCCGTCGTCCAGTGGCCGCGGTCGAAGGCGAACACGGCCGTCGCCGACCGCAGGTTGCCGACCGCCTCCACCCCCTCCATCGGCCCGCCTTCCACTGCCTCGAACGCGATCGTCACCGGCACCAGCGCCAATAGCTGCCCGGACCGACGGTCGCGGACCAGCTCCATCGCCGGCTCGTACGTACACTCCTTCCACCGCAACCCACGGGGCTTGCCGCTGGCCGACGCCGCCTCGAAGAAGCGCGCTTCTAACCGTTGACGTTGAAGGCGGAACGCCTCCCGGGCCCGGGCGGCGACCATCTCCCGGCCGAGCCGCCGCAGCGGCCGCCACGCCAGCGCCAGCACCGCGACGGCCGCCACGACCGCCCCGCCGATCCACAGGCCGTTCGTCATGCGGTCATCTTATGCCGTCGCGGTAGCCCGGGGTGTGTGGGGCCGGGTCGATCACGTCCGGGAAGCCGTCGCCGTCGGAGTCCTTCAGGTATGGCAGGTCCAGCCCGTAGGCTTCCCGGACGTTGGTCAGGGCGAAGGACGTAATCCGGTCGCCGCGGACACTCGTACACGGCCCCTCGATCTTGCCCGGCACGCGGAACAGCCACTCGGGGTTGAACCGCTCCCGGCCGGTGTCCATGCCCTGCACCGCGAAGTGCTCACTGATCCGGCCTGCGCCGGTCAAGTCGCAGGGGAGCTGGTCGGTCTGATAGAGGACGAGGCTATTGAGGAAGTCGATCAGGTCGCGGCGGTCTCGGGGCTTCAGCGCGACGTAGGCGGTGCGGCTGGCCAGCGCCTCGCCGGCGTGGCGGCGGATGACGGAGTCCAGGTCGAGGTCGGCCCCGTCGTGGCCGTAGGGGGCGGTGCTGCCGGTGCCCCAGAGCGGGGTCGTCCGCCACTGTTTGACCAGGGAGCCGTCGAACTGCATCTGGTAGAAGGCCGGGCCGACGTCGTGGTACTTGAAGTCGCTGTAGACGCCGCGGACGGCGACCGGACCGCGGCGGGGCACGAGCCGGTCGCCGCGCTTGTCGGCGAGAGAAACCAGTTTGCCTTCCAGCCGCTCGGCCTTCGGATTCCAGTGAACCTGCAAGTCGAAGAAGCGGCGGTCGCCGGCGGCGGTGTATTGCCGCTTGCGGCTATGCGAGTCGTCGCCCGCATAGCCGCAAGCGGCTAACGCCGTTCCACTCGCGGGCAAGTTCCAGTCGGGGCTATGACAGGTCGCGCAACCAATGTTTGAAAAAACGGATTCCCCGCGCCGCGCCGCCGCGCTCGGCCGGCCACGGGTCGGGGCCGGGTGGTTGAGCAGGTACCACTCGACCACGTCCAGGTCGCCCTCCGTGATCTCCTCGCAGTATCCGTCCCGGTCCGGGTCGTCCAGGCTGATGCCGGTCGGGCCGCGGACCATGCCGCGGTCGCGGCCCGCCTCGGTGATGAACTGCTGCATCCCCGCGTTCGACACCAGCGCCAGCGCCGTCCCGTCCGGGCAGGTGTGCGTGGTCGGGTCGCACGCCTGCATGCCGGAGTGGATGTCGAACGGCGTCGCGGTGAACGCCCGCAGCGTCGTGGACAGCGGCGGGCGGAACGGCATGTAGAGATGCCCGAACCCGAAGACCTGCACTTGCAGCGCATAGCCGGCGACGCCAGGGTACTTGAGGTTGGTGGCGAACGCGATCCGCTTGCCGTC
>DASXAN010000163.1:0-8986 GCA_036406755.1 Gemmataceae bacterium | reverse complement strand
GGCGACTCCGGCAGCCCGACCGGCGAGCGGGACGGGTCCGGCGGGGTGAACGACTACGTCGACTCGGCCCAGGCGAACATCGCCGTCCAGCCGCCGGTGTCGCGGCCGAACAGCATCGCCGGGTTCGTGTTCGGGGACTCGGACGAGAGCGGGGCGTTCAGCGCCGGCGACGCGCTGCTGCCCGACGTGCTGATCACCCTGGTGAACGAGGCGACCGGGCAGACCGTCGCCACGATGCGGACCGACGGCAACGGGGCGTTCTCGTTCGGCAACCTGGACGACGGCACCTACGCCCTGCTGGAGGAGCAGCCGGACGGGTGGAACGACGGCCTGGACTTCCCGGGCTCCGCCGGCGGCGTGGCCGACGACGTCCCCGGCGACGCCATCCGCCACATCACCCTGGCCGGCGGCGTGGACGCCGTCAACTACCAGTTCGGCGAGTGCCCGTGCCCGCCGGCCCAGCTGAGCGGGTTCGTGTACGAGGACTTCACCCGCGGCGTGTTCAACGCCCCGACCAAGAACAACGGCGTCTTCGACGCTACCGAGCTGGGGATCGCCGGCGTCACCGTGACGCTCGAGAACCTCGACGGCACTCCGGTCACGGACTTCAGCGGCAACCTGGTCGGCCCGGTCGTCACCGACGCCAACGGGTTCTACCAGTTCACCAACCTGCACGCGCACATGCAGTACCGGGTCGTCGAGACCCAGCCGGCCGTCTACTCGGACGGGAAGGACACGCCCGGCACGACCGGCGGGGACGTCGGCCCGAACCAGGGAACCGGCACCGACTTCATCACCAACATCCCGCTCGAGGCCGGCGACAACTCCCAGAACAACAACTTCGGCGAGCTGTTCCAGCAGGTCAACGGGTTCGTGTACGAGGACTTCACCCGCGGCAACCTGACGCTCCCGACGTTCAACAACGGCCACCGCGACCCGGGCGAACTGGGGATTGCCGGCGTGACCGTTGACCTGTTCATCAAGACTCCCGCCGGCTTCCTCTTCCAGGGCGAGGCCACGACCAACGCGAATGGGGAGTTCTTCTTCACGGACCCGTCCGCGTTCACCCCGATTCCGTCCGGCGCGACGACCCTCGCCGCGAAGGCTGCCGCGGTCGGGCCGCTCGCCGCGGTTGCTCCGCCGAACCTGCCCCCGGGCACGTACGCCATCGTCGAGACTCAGCCGGCCGGGTACGTGGACGGGAAGGACACGCCGGGCTCCAGCGGCGGGGTGGTCGGACCCAACCAGGGGGTCGGCACCGACTTCATCACCGACGTCCCGCTGGCGCTCGCCGGGGACTCGCTGGATAACAACTTCGGCGAGCTGCCCCAGGGCAACGTCGGGGCGCTCAGCCTCGCCGGTCACGTCTACTTCGACGCCAACAAGGACTGCGTCTTCGACGCCGGCGACAGCCGGGTGCCCGGCGCCCGGGTGCACCTGTTCCGCACGGACGTCGCCGGCGGGCCGGTCGAGGTGGCCCAGACGACGACCAACAACCTGGGCCAGTACCTGTTCGAGATCGACACCCCCGGCACCTACATGGTCACCGAGGACAACGTGGCCGGGCTGATCAAGGAGTGCGCCGTGCCCGGCACGGTGAACGGCCAGCACCGCGGCACCGCCCCGGCCGTGGACGACCTAGCCAACATCACCCTGGCGAACGGCGACGCCGGCATCAACTACGACTTCTTCCTGATCACGAACCCCCCGCCGTTCAGCAAGCAGCAGCTGCTGGCCAACACGCCGGGCGGGGCCGGGTCGACCACCGGCGTGGCCGGGGCGACCGCCTTCGCCACCACCCCGAGCTTCGCCAACATCGGCGGGCTGGGCGACGACAACATCATGGCCGTCGGGACCGACGCCGGCGGGCCGCCGACCGTCCGCGTGTTCGACTTCACCACCGGCAAGACCCTGTTCCAGTTCAACGCCTACGACACCGCCTTCCGCGGCGGGGTGCGGGTAGCCGTGGCCGATTTCAACGGCGACGGCATGCCGGACATCGTCACCGCCCCCGGGGCGGGCGGCGGGCCGCACATCAAGGTGTTCGACGGCAAGACCGGGGCCCTGATCCGCCAGTTCATGGCGTACTCGTCGACGTTCACCGGCGGCGTCTACGTGGCCGCCGGCGACGTCAACGGTGACGGCACGCCGGACATCATCACCGGGGCGGGCGCCGGCGGCGGGCCGCACGTGCGGGTGTTCGACGGCAAGACCGGGCAGGTGATCGGCAGCTTCTTCGCCTACGCCCCGACGTTCGCCGGCGGCGTGCGGGTGGCGGCCGGCGACTTCAACCAGGACGGCAAGGCGGACATCGTCACCGGGGCCGGCCCCGGCGGCGGGCCGCACGTCAGGATCTTCAACGCGGCGACGCTCGGGACGGCGTCCCCGGCCGTGCTCCGCCAGTTCTTCGCCTTCGCCCCGAACTTCACCGGCGGGGTGAACGTGGCGGCCAACGCCTTCGGCCAGGGCGACGTCACCGGCGACGGCCGGACCGACCTGGTGGTCGGCACCGGCAGCGGGGCCGGGCAGGTGAAGGTGATCGACGGGGCGTCGTTCGCCACCGTGTCGAACTTCACCGCCTTCGACTCGTCGCTGACCACCCGCGGGGTGCGGGTCGGGGTGTTCGACCTGAACGGTGACGGCCGCGGCGACGTGGTCACCACCACCGGCGGCGGCGGCCCGCTCGGGGCGTTCGTCCGGGTGGTGGACCTGAACAACGCCGGCGGCGACCTGGACTTCTTCCAGGCGTTCAACCCGGCGTCCCTGGGCGGGGCGTTCGTGGCCGTAGGCTGATCGCAAATCCCAGGCACCAAGACCCAAATCCCAACCCGATCGGGTTGGGATTTGGGTCTTGGTGCCTGGGGTTTCCGCCGTCACGCACTCTTCTTGTCCGGCGTCGGCTTGGTGTCGAACAGCGGCTTCTCCCGCCGCACGACCGCGTCCGTGACCACGTACCGGCCCTTCTCCTCCACGTCCGGCAGGTCGAACATCACGTCGGTCATGATCTCTTCGACGATCGACCGCAGGCCGCGGGCGCCGGTGTCCCGGGCCAGGGCCAGCCGGGCGATCTCCCGCAGCGCCTCGGTGTCGAACTCCAGCTCCGCCCCCTCCATCTCGAACAGCTTCTGGTACTGGCGGACCAGGGCGTTCCGCGGCTCGGTGAGGATGCGGGACATGGCGTCCTCGTCTAGCGGGGCCAGCGGGGCCAGCACCGGCAGCCGGCCGACGAACTCCGGGATCATGCCGAACTCGATCAGGTCGTCGGCCGTCACCTTGTCCAAGAGCTCGCCCAGCTTCTTCTCCCGCAGCTGCGGCTGCGACCCGAACCCGATCGTCTTGCGGCCGACTCGCCGGGAGATGATGTCGTCCAGGCCGACGAACGTCCCGCCGCAGATGAACAGGATGTTCGAGGTGTCCACCTGGATGTACTGCTGCTCCGGGTGCTTCCGCCCGCCCTGCGGCGGCACGTTCGACACCGTCCCCTCGAGCATCTTCAGCAGCGCCTGCTGCACCCCCTCGCCGGACACGTCACGGGTGATCGAGACGTTCTGGGTGGTCTTGGCGATCTTGTCCACCTCGTCGATGTAGACGATGCCCCGCTGGGCCGCCTCGATGTCGAAGTCGGCGGCGTGGAGGAGCTTGAGCAGCAGGTTCTCGACGTCCTCGCCGACGTAGCCGGCCTCGGTGAGCGTGGTGGCGTCGCCGATGGCGAAGGGCACGTCGAGGATCTTGGCGAGCGTCCGGGCCAGGAGCGTCTTGCCGGACCCGGTCGGGCCGATGAGGAGGATGTTGGACTTATCCACCTCGACGTCGCCGCGGCCGGCGGCCTCGCCGAGGCTGAGCCGCTTGTAGTGGTTGTGGACGGCGACGGACAGGACCTTCTTGGCCCGGTGCTGGCCGATGACGTACTGGTCGAGCTTGTCCTTGATCGTCCGCGGGGTGGGGATGGAGGTGGCGAGGGTCTTCGTCGTCCCGCGGCGGCGCTTCTCCTGGTCGATGATCGACTGGCACAGCTCGACGCACTCGCCGCAGATGTAGACGTCGTTGGGCCCCTCGACGAGGGGGCCGACGTCCCGGTAGCTCTTGCGGCAGAAGGAGCAGTAGGCGTTGCGGTTGCGGCCGGTGCTGCCGGCCGGCCGCCGGCCGGGGCCTTCGGTGTCTTTGCTCGCCATGCCATCTCCTGAGGGGACGGACTACCGGGTCGCGGTCATTCGGCCGTACGGTCACTAGAGTCCTGCGGCGGCGGCCCGCCCGCCGTTCCGTTCGAGTCGGGGCGAAGGGCTTCCTCGCCAGCGGTCGGGCTCGGACCACCGTCACCCGCCGGGCGGGCCGGCTTGGGCGGCAGGTTCACCTGGGCCCGCACCTTCGGGGCCAGCTTGGCCCGGATCCGCTCGTACTCCTCCTGACTCAGCTCCCCGCGGTCGTAAGATTGCCGGAAGGCGGCCAGCTCGTCGGCCGGCGTCAACACGTCGCGGTCGGCCCGCTTCCGCCAGCGGTCCAGCCAGGCAAAGATTACGGCGCCGAGCAACAGGGTAGCGATCAGGGCGAACGTCGCCCAGAGCAGTTGCGGGTCGGTCAGGGACGGGGGGCGGGGTGGCAGGGGGTCCATCGGAGCCTCGTCGGTCGGCCGGCCGCGGCTCCTCACGCGAGCAATTATACCGCCTGGCCAAGAGGCGCAGGGCACAACCGCAGGCCGCAATCGAGCCGAGCCGGGGCGGCCGGGCGCTACAGCCGGCAACCGTCGCCCGTTCGCCCCAACTAGTGTCGCCTGCCCGGCCCCCGGAGTGCAAGGCCAACTCGCCATGACGCGCATCTTCCTCACCCTGGCCTCGGCCAACGCCCTGGCCCTGGCCCTGGCGTTCGCCCTCGGCTGCTGGTCAAAGCTGACCGACGGCCTGCACGCCCCGGCCAGCCCGGCGTACCTGCTGCACTTCCTGGTCGGCCTGTTCACGGCCGTCGGCACGCTGCTGACGCACTGCCTGATCTTCACCTACTTCCTCGGCACCGGCCGGTGGGTCAAGGAGGTGACACTGGCCTACGACCTGCCGGACGAGCCGTGGCACAAGCGGACGCGGGAGTTGAAACGGCTGACGTTCCCGCCGGCGCTGGCGGCCATGCTGGTGACGATCGCCACGGCTGCCGGCGGGGCCGGGGCGCAACTCCAGGCGTGGCCGTGGCAGGTCCACCTGGCCCTGGCCGGGGCGGCGCTGGCGATCAACCTGTGGGCGTTCCGGCTGGAGTACCGCAACGTGACGGAGAACGCCGCCATCCTCGAGGCGGTGCTGCGGGAGGTGGACCGCATCCGGGCGGAGCGGGGCCTGCCGCCGAACGAGGAGGCGCTGCGGCAGGCGGCGGGGTAGCGACTTCGCCACCTTGCGGTCGGCCGCGCCGCCGGATTAGACTGGTTCCGTCGCCGTCGGAGTGTCCGCCATGTCCGCCACGCTGCTCGCCGCCGTCGCCGCCCTGCTGCCGCTCGCCGACCCGCAGCCGCCCAAGACCGGCACCATCGACAACAAGAGCAAGCCCGCCGCCGACACGGCCCGCAAGCCCAACCCGCTCGCCCCCAGCCTGCCCGAGCTGTCCGAGGACGAGGAGAAGAAGACCGACGCCGTCATCGACCGGTTCATCGACGCCGACACCGGCAAGCTCACCGGGCCGGAAGCGAAAAAGGCGATCCAGGACTTCCACAAGCTCGGCCCGGAGGCGACGTTCGCCCTGATCCGCGGGCTGAACAAGGCGGCCGCCATCGACTACTCCTGCCCGGCCGTGACCATCGCCCGCAAGCTCGGCACCACCCTTCGGTCCACCACCGACACGCAGCTGCTGGAGTACGCCCGGGAGAACATCGGGGCGGGCGTGACCAGGAGCCGGCACATGGCCGTCATCAAGGACCTGAAGGTGGCGTGCACGGTGCGGAAGGGCCAACTCGAGCGCTAAGAGATCGTCAAAGCCCGCCCGCGGCGGCGGGTGGGGAAAGAAGAACCCACCCGCCGCCGCGGGCGGGCTTGGGCGCGGTTTTCCTACCGCGCCGCCAGCGGCAGGTAGATCTCGGTGAGCAGATCCGCCGGTGCCGTGGTCTGCGGCGAATTCAGGTACACCTCGAACGGCGGGCTGGACCGCAGCTCGCGGCCGCTCGCCGGCAACCACTCGCCGGACAGCCGGGCGTACGTCTGACCGAGCGCCTCGTACGGCCCGCGGTGCGTCGCCACCGCGTATTCGCCGCCGCCCACGTCTTGCACCCCAACGTCCCCCTCCGGGCGGACCGACTCGTCCACTACCAGGCAGGCGTCGTAGCGGAGCTTGTCCGGCGGTGTCACGTCCGGGTCGTCGTGGCAGAGACCGAGCATCCTCGGCACCCGCGTCAGGCCGCGGGGGCCGGCCCAGGCGAACAGCCGGCCCCAGGTCGGGCCGACCCCGATGTACGGGCCGACGTGGCGGATGAAGGCCACCCGCATCGGCGGGACGGTTTCGATTCGGACGTCCATCGGCGGTCCTCCGGATTGGAAGGGTTGGAAGTCATCCAGCCGGCCGTCCGGGGCGTAGTGCACGCCGGACGGCGCGGCCGCGGCCGGCACGGTGCGGTGCGCCGCCCGGAACTGGGACGGCGGCGTGCCGAACAGGGCGGCGAACGCCCGGGTGAACGCCTCGTGCGTCTCGTACCCGGCGTCGAAGGCGATCCGCGTCACCGGTTGGTCGGTGTACTTCAGGCGGTGGGCGGCCCGCTCCAGCCGCAGCCGGCGGACGTGCTCCATGACCGACTCGCCGACCATGCCGCGGAAGACGCGGTGGAAGTGGTACGGCGAGAAGAACGCGACCGCCGCCAGCTCGTCCAGGGTGATCGCCTCGTCGAGATGGTTCTGGATGTAGACGAGGGTGCGAAGGACCCGTTCCTTGTAGGCGTGTTCGGTGTCGGGTCGCATGGTCGGCCCCCGGGGTGCGGTCGGTGCGTCGGCACCGACACACCATACCCCGGGGCCGGGGTCGCTGCTTGACCGTTTTTGCGGACCCAGGTTGGTCAAAGGCCGGCGGCCGCGGCCCGGACGGCGGCGACCGCGGCGGTCGTCGCCACCGTCAGGACCAGTACCACCATCCCGCACCCGATGGGTGGGCGAGGTTTGTGCTCCGGCATCAGGTGGTGTAGGGCGTCGCGGTCCAGGGCCTTCTCGGCGTCGTCCTCGGGGTCGCGCCGCTTGGCCTTCTTCTTCAGTCGCGGCTCCTCATCGTCGTCGTCGCGGTCGGGGTCCGGGACGGCGACGGGCTCCCGGCACGCCGGGCAGCGGACGCGGCGGCCGGCCAACTCGGCGGCCACCTTGAACCGGTGGCCGCACCGGCAGGTCACGGAAACGGGCATGACGGTTCTCCGGGGGTGGGTGCAAAGCGCCCCTACCCTACCGCCCCCGGCCGCCGGCCGCAACCGTCGGTCGGCGTTGTGGTATACTGGCGGCGACCCGCCCCCGCCGTGGGGTTCCGATGAACCCGATCGTCTTCGCGCTGCGCCACCCGGTCACCGTCGTGACGGCCCTGGCCGCCCTCGCCCTCGGCACCGGCCTGGCCGTCTGGCGGATGAAGGTGGACATCTTCCCGGCGCTGAACCTGCCGGTCGTCTACGTCTGCCAGCCGTATGGGGGTATGGACGCCGCCCAGATGGAGGGGCTGCTCACCAACTACTACGAGTACCACTTCCTCTACATCAACGGCATCGACCACGTCGAGAGCCGTAACGTCCAGGGCGTCGCCCTGATGAAGCTGTTCTTCCACCCCGGCACCGACATGGCCCAGGCCATGGCCGAGGTCGTCGGCTACGTCAACCGCTCCCGGGCGTTCATGCCCCCCGGCACCGTCCAGCCGTTCATCATGCGGTTCGACACCGGCTCCGTCCCGGTCGGCTATCTCGTGCTGTCGAGCGCGACGCGGTCGATCGGCGAGATCCAGGACCACGCGCTCTTCAAGGTCCGGCCGATGTTCTCGACGCTGCCCGGGGTGTCCGCCCCGCCGCCGTTCGGCGGCAGCGCCCGGGCGATCGTCGTCAGCGTGGACCCGGACCGGCTGCGGTCGTACAACCTCTCGCCCGACGACGTCGTGGACGCCCTCAACACCGGTAACACGATCAGCCCGTCCGGCAACGTCCGCATCGGCGACGAGATGCCGATCGTCCCGTCGAACGCCCTGGTGGTCAAGCCGGCCGAGCTGGGCAACATCGCCCTGCGGCCCGGGTCGAGCGTGTTCCTGCGGGACGTAGCGACGATTGAGGACAGCACCGACATCCCGACCGGCTACGCCCTGGTGAACGGCCGGCGGGCTGTGTACATCCTCGTGACCAAGCGGGCCAACGCCTCGACGCTGGACGTGGTCAACGCGGTGAAGGCGAACCTGCCGAAGATGAAGGCCGCCCTGCCGGAAGAAGTCCGCAACGACATCGACATCTCCTTCGAGTTCGACCAGTCGCCGTACGTCACCCGGGCGGTGATGGGCGTTCTGACTGAAGCGGCGCTCGGGGCCGGGCTGATCGGGCTGATGGTGGTGCTGTTCCTGCGGGACTGGCGGAGCGTTGTCATCGTCGTGCTGAACATCCCGCTGGCGCTGGCCGCGTCGGTGTTCGCCCTGTGGCTGACCGGCAACACGCTGAACCTGATGACGCTCGGCGGGCTGACGCTGGCCGTCGGCATCCTCGTGGACGAGTCCACGGTCGAGATCGAGAACATCCACACGCAGCTCGAACGAACGAACTCGATCGCCCGGGCGGTGCGGCTGGGCAACGCGGAGACAGCGGTGCCGCGGCTCTTGGCGCTGTTGTGCATCCTGGCGGTGTTCGTGCCGGCGCTATTCATGGAGGGGGCGCTGCGGGCGCTGTTCCTGCCGCTGGCGCTGGCGGTCGGGTTCGCCATGATCGCCAGCTACGTGCTGTCGAGCACGTTCGTGCCGGTGATGAGCGTGTGGTTGCTTCGTCGGGTGGGTCGAGGGAGCGGAGCGACCGAGGCCCACCGAC
>DASXAN010000162.1:0-2445 GCA_036406755.1 Gemmataceae bacterium | reverse complement strand
TAGCACGCCCGCCGGCCGCGGCGGCGGCGGAGGCGGCCGAGGAGTTTCACCCCGACCCGGCCCGGGTCACGGCCCGGCGCCGTCGAGGTCCTCGTCCTCGTCCTCCTCGTCGTCCTCGTCCTCCTCGTCGTCGAACTCGTCGTCGTCGAGGTCGTCGAACTCCTCGTCGTCGTCGTCAAAGTCCTCGTCGTCGTCCAGATCGTCCTCGTCGTCGAGGTCATCGAAGTCCTCGTCGTCGTCCTCGTCGTCGTCGAGGTCGTCGTCCTCCTCCTCGGCATCGCCGGCGTCCCCGGCGGCGCGGAGGAGGTTCCGCCAGGCGTCGTCCTGAGGCCACGAGCGGAGGGGCATGCCAGGGAGCAGCCAGGTTGTGCCACCGAACATTAGAGTATCCTCGGCCTCAGAGGGTTGCAACCACTGGGAACGGCGGGCGTTCCCTCGCACTATCGGCGTCGAGGGGGCGAATCTTCAACCGCAGCCGGCCCGGCGCGAGAACGCCGGCCGGCACGATCGGCCCCGTCGTAACCGTCCAAACCCGGCTCAGTTGTGACTGCTCCCCGCCCCCGCGGGGGCGAAACCACGGCGCTTCTTAGTGAACTTTTCCTAGCTTGTCAAGCTAACCCAAAATCGGTCCATTCACGGAGTGTCTCGTCGTCGCAAGTAATTCAGAATCTAGAGGTAGCGTCTCAAGCGGGTAGCCCCAGCGCCTTGCGTTTTTCGGCGATAAATGACAGGTGGTGCGTGATGTGGCCGGTGACCCCGGTCACGAGGTCGGCCAGCGTCTTGGGCCCCCGCTCGTTGTGGACGCCGACCCGCTGCGCCGCCGCCTCCGGCAGTGCCTTCAGGATGCGCGCCATCTGGCGCCGCGTCAGGTCCACGATCGCCAACTCCTCCTCCACGTCCCGGTCCTGGTAGCCGAGCGCGGCGGCGAACTGATTCTCGTCGGCGGCCAGCAGTTGCGGCCGGTCCAGGGCGATGACCCGCTTCATCCGGTCGGCGTAGATGGGCTCGAAGTCGGCGATGTGGCAGACGACTTCGAGCGTACTCCACTTGCCCGGCACCGGCCGGGCGAGGGCCTGTTCACGGGTCATGCCGCGGACGCCGGCCCGCAGGGCGGCGGCCCCGGCCAGGTACGCGTCGGCCAATTCGCGCAAGCTCGGCATGGCGTCCCTCCTCGCAAGGCGTGGATGAGGAGAGACATAGGAGAACGGCCGCGGGGAGCAACGGGTTTTTTCGGAAAAATCAGCCCGCTTCCGGCAGGCGGGCGAACCGCTGCCGCAGGGCCGCGAGCTGGTGCAGCCGCTGTGCCTCCGGGGCGTACGGGTCGAACGCCACGCCGGGGCCGCAGATGTGCTGCAACACCATGAATGCCCGGCGGCGCAGCTCCACGTCCCGCCGCTCCAGGGCGTCGAGCAGGTCGGGCACGACGGCCGGGCCGCGGCGGACCAGCTCGGCCACGGCCGCGGGCGCCTGGGCGTTGTCCCGCAGCATTTCGATCGTGCGGTAGATGCGTTCGTGCTCTAGGAGTTGGTGCACCGGCGGCTGGTGAAGCGGCGAGCCGGAGGCGAGCGCGGGGTCAGGCGCGCTCGGCGGAGCCTCGCGGCTAAACGGACCGCCGGCCAGCGGCGTGTCGTCCATGCTGGTGCCGAGGTACTCGCGGATGGCGATCGGGTCACGGACCAGCTGGGCCGGCGTGCCCTGCGTCCGGACCTGCCCGTCCTTGATCAGGTACGATCGGTCCGTGATCTTCAGCACCTCGTGTACGTCGTGGTCGGTGAGCAGGATGCCGATGGTCTTGTCCTTGACCAGCCCGCGGACGACCTGGCGGATGTCGGCCTTGGTCAGCGGGTCCACGCCGGCGAACGGCTCGTCGAGCAGGATCAGGTTCGGCTCACACACGAGACACCGGGCGATCTCCAGCCGCCGCTTCTCACCGCCGGAACACCGGGCCGCCTTGTTGTGCCGGACGTGAGTCAGGCCGAACTGCTCGATCACCCGCTCCGTCCGCTCCCACCGCTCGGCCCGCCGGAGCTTGCGGCCGAGCGACCGGCTCAGCGGCAGCATCTCCAAGACGGCCAGGATGTTCTGTTCGACGGTGAGCTTGCGGAAGACGGATTGTTCTTGCGACAGGTAGCCCATGCCGAGGCGGGCCCGGCGGTACATGGGCAGGCGGGTGACGTCCTGGCCGTTGAACACCACCCGGCCGTCGTAGGGGGTGATCTGGCCGGTGGTCATGCGGAAGCTAGTGGTCTTGCCGGCCCCGTTGGGCCCGAGCAGGCCGACGACCTCACCGGCATCGACGGTGTAGGAGACGCCGTCCACGACCTTCCGCCGGCCGTAGTACTTGACCAGCCCGCTGGTTTCCAAGATCGCCATCCGGGGGCCTCCGTGCCGGGCGTGGGATACCGGATTCGGGGAAACGGGGCAAGGGGAACTGGGTTAGCCGCG
>DASXAN010000161.1:0-2758 GCA_036406755.1 Gemmataceae bacterium | reverse complement strand
TGGCAGGTCGATGGCCGTCCGCAGCGTCCGCGACCGGGCGTCCAGGGCCCACGCCGTCCGCGTCACCGCCCCGGCGAACACCCGGCCGCGGAGCGCCTGCACCTTCACGTCCGCCTTCGCCCCGTCCGTCACCCACGCTGCGTCCGCCTCCGGCACGTCCACGAACACCCGCACCGGGTCGGATTGCGTCACCACGAACAACGGCTGGCCGCCTTGCGTCGGCTGGAGGAAGTGGCCCACGTCCACGTTCCGGGCCGTCACCACGCCCTTGAACGGGGCGGCGATGTGCGTGTAGGCGACGAGCGCCTTCGTCCGCGCCTCGTCGGCGGCGGCCACCTTGGCCTTGGCGTCGGCCACGGCCACGTCGGCCGCCGACTTGTCCCGCCGGGCGGCGCTCTCAGTCCGGGCCGCCTCCGCCGACCGCACGTGCGCCTCGACCTCTTGTAGCGCCGCCTCGGCCGCCCGGAACTGGTTGAGCGTCTCGTCGCGGTTCTGCTCGTCGATCACCTTGCCGGCGAACAGGGCGGCGGCCCGCTTCGATTCGGACTGCCAGCGGTCGTAGTTCGCCTTTGCCTTGGCCCGGCCGGCCTCGGCCTCGGCGACGGCGGCCACGGCCGAGCGGGTGTTGGCCTCGGCCGCGGCCAGGAGCATCTTCGCCTGCTGGACCTCGGCGGCCGCCTGGGCCACCGCCGCCCGCTTCTGCACCAGCTCCTGCTCCAACTCCGGGACGGCGATCTCGGCCAGCGGCGTGCCGGCCTGGACCGCGTCGCCGATGTCCTTGTGCCACGCCTTGACGAACCCCGACACCTTGGCGTGGACCGGCGTCTGGGCCAGCGCCTCGACCCGCCCCGGCTGTTCGACGACGCGCTTGAGTTGCATGCGTTCCGGCGGGCCGACCGGCACGGCCGATGGCGAGCCGGGAGCGCCAGCGACCGGAGCGACGGTCGTCCCCGCCGGCGTCGGGGCACAGCCGGCAGAAAAGAGAATGAACCCCAGATACACACAGATGCACACAGATGAGGATGCGGGCAGGGCGGTGCCGAGCCTATTCCTGTGTTTTTGCCGATCTGTGTTCATCTGTGTGCATCTGGGGTAAATTGTGTTCCGTCGTAGTGCCGGCTGTCGGGGTCGTCCGGGTCCAGCGACGCCGATCGGGCCGGCGCCCGCCCCATCACCAGCGCGAACACCGCCGGCAGCACCAACAGCGCCGTCAGCGTCGAGGCGACCAGCCCGCCGATGACGGCCCGGCCGAGCGGGGCCGTCTGCTCGCCACCCTCGCCCAGCCCCAACGCCATCGGCACCATGCCGGCGATCATGGCACAACTCGTCATCAGGATCGGCCGCATCCGGGCCCGCGCGGCCTCGACGCCGGCGGCCCGAACGTCGCCCGTCTCCCGCCGGTGCCGCTCGGCAAACGTGACCAGCAGGATGGCGTTGGCGACGGCGACGCCGACGGCCATGATCGCCCCCATGAACGACTGGATGTTCAGCGTCGTCCGGGTGAGCAGGAGGGCGGCCGCGACACCGCCGAGCACGGCCGGCACCGTCGCCAGCGCCACCAGTGTCAGCCGCAGCGACTGGAAGTACGCCGTCAGCAGCAGCAGGATGACGGCCACCGTCAAGCCCAGGCCGATCGTCAGCCCGCGGAACAGGTCCCGCATCGGCTCGATCTGGCCGCGGACGGCGACCTGCACCCCGTCCGGCGGGGCACCGGCCGCCTTCACCGCCTCGGCCACCCGGTCGGCCGCCCGCCCCAGGTCGGTGCCGGCGACGTTGGCCGTCAGGCTCACCAGCCGCCGCATGTTGTACCGGTCGTATTCGCCGGGCATCGAACTCCGTTTGACGGAGGCCACGTCGCGGACCAAGAGCGGCGTGCCGCCGTTGGCCTTCACCGGCACCAAGCCGACCTCGGCCACCGAGTTCATCCGCGGCGGCGGCACCTGCACCTGCACCTGGTAGCCGACGCCGGTGGCCGGGTCCCGCCAGTAGTTCGGCACCACGAACCGGCTCGACGATGTGGCGGTCAACAGCGATCGGGCCACGTCCTGGGCGGTGACGCCGCTCTGCCCGGCCAGCTCGCGGTTGATGGCCACGTCCACCGTCGGGTAGTCCAGCGCCTGCACGTACTGCAAGTCCCGCAGCCCTTCGACCTTGGCCAGCTCGGACCGGAGCTTGTCGGCGTAGGCCTTGTCGTCGGCCAGCTTCGAGCCGCTGACGGCGATTTCGACCGGCGTCGGGGCGCCGAAGCTCATGACCTCGTTGACGATGTCGGCCGGCTCGAAGCTCAGCCGCAGCCCCGGCACGCCGAGCCGCCGCGGCAGCGACTCGCGGAGCCGCTCCTTCAGGTCGGCGACGCGGACGCCGCAGCCGGGCTTCAGCGCCACGCGGAACACCGCCTCCTCCGGCCCGCCGGTGAACAGGTAGACGCTGTTGATCGGGTAGGCGGAGTGGACGACCCCGACGTAGCCGAGGGAGATGGCGACGTTGTCCTTGCCGCCGGCCTCGTCGGCGATGCCGTCGAGGGCCTGCACCACCAGCTGCTCGGTCCGCTCGATGCGGGTGCCGGTCGGGGCGCGGAGGCGGAACTGGAACTGGCCGGCGTCCACGGTCGGGAAGATCTCGGTGCCGAGCGGCCGGCCGGCGAACCAGATCAGGGTGGCCGCCGCGGCGACGTAGGCGGGGACGACGAGCCAGCGGAGGCGGACGAGTAGCTCTTGTAGGGTGGGTCGAGGGAGCGGAGCGACCGAGGCCCACCGAT
>DASXAN010000160.1:0-16007 GCA_036406755.1 Gemmataceae bacterium | reverse complement strand
CAATGACATTTGGGAGACCTCGGGGCGCTCACGCAACCCCGCTCGCCTTTGACAAGGCGCGCTGGCGCGGCGCTGACGCCGTCCGCCGGATGTGCTACGGTACACTCACCCCCAGCCCGCCGCCAGGAGTGGCCCGTGAGCACCGCCGTCGAACACCACCTGCCCGGCACCGAGGCCGAGCACGCCCCGCTCAACGTCACCGGCCGCCTCGGCTCCGACCCGGCCAACCGCGTCCGCGCCCTGGTCGGCTCCCCCTGGCAGCGGCGGCTCTCCCGCGCCGCCCTCCTCGTCCCGGCCGTCCGTCGGTGGGAGCGGCAGTTCGAGAAGTTGTCCGACGAGGAGATCAAGCAGACGGCCGCCCGCCTCCGCGGCCGGGCCCGCGGCGGCACGTCCCTCGATAAGCTCCTCACGGAGGCGTTCGGCCTGGTGTGCGTCGCCGCCAACCGCACCCTCGGCCTGCGGCCGTTCGACGTCCAGCTCGCCGCCGGCGCCGTCATGCACTTCGTCGGCCTGGCCGAGCTGGCCACCGGCGAAGGCAAGACGCTCACCGCCTCGCTACCGGCGGTGCTCAACGCCCTGCCCGGCAAGGGCGTCCACGTCGCCACCGTCAACGACTACCTGGCCAAGCGCGACGCCGAGTGGATCGGCCCCATCTACCAGGCGCTGGGCCTGTCGATCGGCGTGTTGCAGATGCAGATGCCCGAGCACCAGCGGAAGCTCGCGTACCAGGCCGACATCACCTACGGCATGGCCAGCGAGTTCGGGTTCGACTTCCTCCGCGACCGGATGAAGCTCCGCGGCGGCGGGGGCGGGGCGCCGCCGTTCTGGAGCGCCTGGGGCGACGGCCCGACCGCCCCGATGGACCCCCGCGTCCAGCGGGACCTGAACTTCGCGTTCGTGGACGAGGCCGACTCGATCTTCATCGACGAGGCCCGCACGCCGCTCATCATCGCCAGCCCGACCCGCCCGGCCACGCCGGAGGAGTGCGTCGTCTACCTGTGGGCCGACGCCCTCGCCCGCCGGTTCGTCTGGAACACCCACTTCACCTTCGACGCCAAGAAGGACAAGATCGAGCTGACCGAGGCCGGCAAGCAGGAGGTGCGGTGGAGCAACCCGCCCAGCGGCGAGCACTCGCACGCCTTCGACAAGCTGTTCGAGCACGTCGAGCGGGCCTGCCACTCGCACTACCGGTACGTCCTCGACCAGCACTACATGGTCCACGAGAACAAGGTGGTGATCGTGGACGAGTACACCGGCCGGCCGATGCCCGACCGCCACTGGCGGGACGGGCTGCACCAGGCGGTCGAGGCCAAGGAGCAGGTGCCGATCACGCTCGCCAGCGACCACGCCGCCAAGGTCACGTTCCAGAGCTACTTCCGGCTGTACAAGAAGCTGGCCGGGATGACGGGCACGGCCGCCCAGAACTGGCTGGAGATCCGCCGGGTGTTCCGGCTGTGGGTGGTGCAGATCCCGACCAACAAGCCGGTCATCCGCCAGCACCTGCCGGACCGGGTGTTCCCGACGGAGGAGGCGAAGTTCGACGCGATCGTGGACGAGGTGCAGAAGCTCCAGGCGGGTGGCCGGCCGGTGCTGATCGGCACCCGCAGCGTCGAGAAGAGCGAGAAGCTGGCGGCGAAGTTGACGGCCGCCGGGGTCGAGCACCAGGTGCTCAACGCCAGGCAGAACGAGCAGGAGGCGGAGATCGTCGCCATGGCCGGGCAGCGGGGGCGGGTGACGATCGCCACGAACATGGCCGGCCGCGGCACCGACATCAAGCTCGGGCCGACGGTGACCGACGCCGGCGGCCTGCACGTCTTGGGGACGGAGCGGCACGACGCCAAGCGGGTGGACCGGCAGCTGATCGGCCGGGCCGGCCGGCAGGGCGACCCCGGCAGCGGGCAGTTCTTCGTGTCACTGGAGGACGAGCTGCTGGAGGCGCTGGGGCCGAAGCGGCAGGCTGCCCTGCGGGAGCTGGGCCGGCGGGGCGGGGACGAGGACTGGGACCGGTTCGCGCCGCTCTTCGAGGTGGCGCAGCGGAAGATGGAGCGGAAGCACTACCGCCAGCGGCTGGACCTGATGTTCAGCGAGAAGCAGCGGCAGGAGACGCTCGAGGACCTCGGGGCCGACCCGTACGTGGATTAGTGTCCTGTTGAGCGGGGAGCCGGAGGCGCCCGCGCGAGATTCTGCGCGGTCGCCGGCGGCTCCCCGCTTCACGGTTCTTCGAGATCGACATCGGGAAGAAGACCATGACGAACAAATAGCTGACCTCGGCCATCCGATTTCCATCAATTCCCTTTCCAATTCCACCCCCGGCCGTCAACTTCTAAGTAGGCGGCCCCGCGGTCGCCGGGGCGACCCGCTCCGCGGGTACCCCGCCACCCTGCTCCCCCGGGTGACGGTGACCGCCATGGCCGAAAACGGCCTGATCGACCACGACCCGCCCGCCGCCGGTCAACGGCCGGCCAAGGGGCGGGCGTTCCTCCGCCTGTTCCTGCGGAACGAGCGGCGTGTGTACGCCTATATCCTGACCCTGGTCCCCAACCGGGCCGACGCCGACGACCTCCTGCAAGAGGCCAGCCTGGTGATGTGGGACAAGTTCGACGACCGTCACCCGCCGGACGACTTCGCCGCCTGGGGGTGCCGCATCGCCTACTTCAAGGTGCTGGACTTCTACAAGAAGGGCCGCCGGGCGCGCGTCCGGTTCAGCCAGGCGATGCTGGAGCGGGTGGCCGAAACCGCGATCGAGCAGGCGGCCGCCCTGCAACTGGACGAGCGACGGGACGCCCTGGCCGGCTGCCTGGAGAAGCTGCCGCCGCGGGACCAGGACCTCCTCGCCCGCCGCTTCGCCCCGGGGGCCACCACCCAGTCCGCCGCCGCCGCCGTCGGCCGGTCGGTGGACGCCGTGTACAAGGCGCTGGCCAAGATCCGCCAGGCGCTGTTCGACTGCGTGACGAGAACACTGGCACAGGAGGGACCGGCGTGACCGGACCGGCCGACGAGTTCGACGAGCTGCGCGACCTCCTCGACGCGCTGTGCGAGGAGGCGATCACCGCCGAGCAGGTGCGGCGGCTGGAGGCGATCGTGCTCAGCCGGCCGGAGGCCGAGGCGTTCTACGTCCAGTACATGAGCCAGTACGCCGACCTGTGCCACCGGTTCGCCGGCCGGCCGGCGGCGGCCGAGCAGAGCGTGCGGGACCGCGCCGCCGCCGTGACCGTCGCCCCCCGGCGGTCCGTCAGGAAACTCGTCGTCGGGCTGGTGGCCGTGACCGCGGCGCTGGCGGCGGGCGTGGTGGCCGCCGTCGTACTGTGGCCGAAGCCGGCCGGCGTCGCCGGTCCGGGCGCGGGGCAACCGCAGGCGGCCGAGCGGACCGACGACTCGGTCGCCATCCTGCTCCAGGCCCCCGGGGCCGTCTGGGACGACGCCGACGCGGCCCCGCGGGTCGGCGCCCCGCTCCGCCCCGGCTGGCTGCACCTGAAGGCCGGGGCCGCCCACCTCCAGTTCTACTCCGGGGCGACGGTCATCCTCCAGGGGCCGGCCGAGTTCCAGCTCGTCTCCCGCAACCGGGCGTACCTGACCTGGGGCAAGCTGCGGGCGTCCGTCCCGCCGCAGGCCCAGGGGTTCGCCATTGGCGCGCCGAACGTGGACCTGGTGGACCGGGGGACGGAGTTCGGGCTGAAGGTCGGGGGCAAGGAGTCGGCCGAGGTCCAGGTGTTTCAGGGGAAGGTGGACCTGTACGACCCGCCGGCCGGCGGGGGGCCCGCCGCGGCCGGGCCGCCGAAGCGGGCCGTGACCACCGGCCAGGCGGTGCGGGTGGATGGGCCGGGGGCACCCCGGCCAGTGCCGCCAACGCCGAACGAATTCCTGACCGCCCGCGACCTGGCCGACCGGACGCAGCGGGCCGTCCGCGAGCGGCAGGCGGCGTGGGCCGCCGCGTCCCGGGCGCTGCGGGCGGACCCGTCGGTCGTCGTCTACTATCCGTTCGAGGCGGGCGAGGCGTGGTCCCGTACCCTCGCCGACCAGGCCCGCGGCAGGTCGGCCCCGAAGGACGGGGCGATCGTCGGCTGCACGTGGGTGGCCGGCCGGTGGCCGGGCAAGCAGGGGCTGGAGTTCAAGCAGGTCAGCGACCGCGTCCGCCTGACCGTCCCGGGCGAGTTCCGGTCCCTGACCATGGCCGCCTGGGTGCGGGTGGACGCCCTGCCGAACCGGTTCAACTCCCTGTTCATGACCGACGACTGGCTCGACGGCGCCCCGCACTGGCACATCGGCGAGGCCGGCAAGATCGAGCTCGGTGTGCAGGGGCCGAACAAGAAGGGCGGAGTCCACTACGAGACGCCGGAGCTGTTCACCCCCGACCGGTTCGGGGAGTGGTGCCACGTCGCGGTCGTCTACGACCGGGACGCCGGGCTGGTGACACACTACGTGGACGGCCACAGCGTCCACGAGGAGCCGATGAAGCACCGCGACCTGCCGCTGAAGATCGGCGACGCGGAGATCGGCAACTGGAACCCCGCGGCGTTCAGGGGCAAGTACCCGATCCGCCACTTCAGCGGGTGCATGGACGAGTTCGTGATGTTCTCCCGGGCGTTGACCGAACAGGAGGTCGAAAAGCTCTGCGATCAGGGCCGGCCGCCGGAATGACCGGCCGGCCGGACAAGTCGGCGCAATAACTCGCGCCCGGTCGATTCGCACGGACGACAGAACGGTTTTCCCCTAGCCGGCGGCCTCAGCCGCTCGGGCCCGGGGATGGTCTGTCCATGTCCAGGCTCGGGAGGTCCGGTATGAAGGCGGTTGCGCGGCGGTCGGTGGTCCTTGCCCTGATATTCCTGGCCGGCTGCGCCCAGCCGGGGATGGCCCCGGTCAAGGGGCGGGTGATGTTCAAGGGCCGGCCGGTGCCCGACGCCGCCGTCACCTTCAACCCCGTCCCCCAGACGCAGGGGGCCCTGGAATCCGGCAAGCCGGGCACCGGGTGGACCAACGCCGAGGGCCAGTTCACCCTGAGCACGTACAAGCCGTACGACGGCGCCTTCGTCGGCCAGCATCGCGTCGCCGTCTCCCTGGACGACACCAACCCGGTCAAGTGCAAGCGGACCAAGTCGGTCGTTCTGGAGGTCACGCCGGGGGGCAACGAGTTCGACATCGAGATGGACCCGTGAGGGCTCCCCGGACCGGTCGGATTCCAACGCCCACTCGTCGAGGTGCGCCGATGACACGCCGGACGATTCGCGCCCGCGGGTTCACGCTGATCGAGCTGCTCGTCGTCATGGCGATCATCGCGGTGCTGATCGGCCTGCTGCTGCCGGCCGTGCAGAAGGTCCGCGAGGCGGCCGGGCGGATGAGCTGCCAGAACAACCTCAAGCAGCTCGGCCTGGCCATGCACAACTACGCCGCCGCCGCCGAGCGGCTGCCGCCGAGTTGCTGGCGGAAGTCGATCCAGGACCCGACCACGGGCGGGGCCGGGTCGCTGACGTTCCAGCAGAACAACCCGTACAACCCGGCCGCGTTCCACTGGTCGTTCATCATCCTGCCGTACGTCGAGCAGGACGCGCTGTACCGGTCGGTACCGTTCGGCCCGCCGCCGGCCCCGCCGCCGGGGGCGGGGTCCGGCAGCGGCAACCAGGAGTCGTCCCCGGCATGGCTGAGCCCGCCGTACCTGACGCTGTTGCAGACGCCGCTGAAGATCATGCGGTGCCCGTCCACGTCGGATGACCAGTTCTACGACGACAACTCCCGCGGCGTGCTCGTCCCGCACCGGGCGGCGGCCAGTTACGTCGTGGTCATCTCCGGCACCATCCAGATCAACAACAACAACGACGACGGCAGTGCCGTCGGCCGGCCGCTGCCCCCGTTCGGCTTCTACGAGCTGTCCAAGACGTCCGGCGGGGTGCCGCTGTTCAACGGCCCGTTCAACCAAAACGTCTCCTACGCCCTGTCGGACATCACCGACGGGACGAGCAACACGGCCATGATCGGCGAGCGGTACCGGTACAACCAGAGCCCGGGCACCAACAACCACGGCGGGTGGGGCGTCTTCGCCCTCGCCTCGCCGGACGCCCAGAACGGGCACAACCTGTTTAGCGGCTCGACCTGGGGGCCGTTCAACAAGGTCATCCCGGACCCGACCGCCGACACCACGCACCTGATCTTCTTCAGCAGCCGGCACGCCGGCGGGGTGAACTTCGTGTTCTGCGACGGCAGCGTCCGGTTCCTGACCGACGCCACCACCGACGTGGTCCGGTCGTCCATCGGCACTCGCAACCTCGGCGAGCCGATCCAGCTGGACCGGTGACAGCAGGGTCGGGAGGATGGCGAAACCCGCCGCCCGCCCCCGGCACTCGGTTTGCGTAATTCCTTTTGGGGATGCGATTTTCCGCGGCTCGTTCCAAAATCCGGGCCGATTGTCAACTTATTACTGAGGGGGTTGCCGCCCTCGTGGGCCGTCGTCCCCCGGTGCCCCGGCCCTCCCAGGAGCGCACCATGACTGTCCGAGCCGGTCTGTTGGTCGGTGCCCTCGCCGCCGTCCTCCTGCCCGGGTGCCATAGTTCGTCACTGGCCACCGTCCACGGCCGGGTGACCTGCCACGGCAAGCCCGTCCCCGAGGCGGGCGTCATCTTCTCGCCCATGCCCAAGGCCGAGGGCGACCGCGAGGCCGGCAAGGCCGCCTCCGGCAGCACCGACGCCGACGGGCGGTTCGTGCTGACCACCTACAAGACCGGCGACGGGGCGCTAATCGGCAAGCACCGCGCGTCGGTCATCCTGGACAACGCCAAGCCCAGCCCGTGCGGCCAGTCGAAGCTGGTCCAGGTGGAAGTCAAGCCGGGCGACAACGAGATCAACATCGAAATGAGCGACCCCAACCCGCATTAATCCCGCCCTCTCTGCGGAGGTGTTTTCATGAGTCCTCGCCACACGCGCAGCGGGTTCACCCTGATCGAGCTGCTGGTGGTGATCGCGATCATCGCCATCCTCATCGGGCTCCTGCTGCCGGCCGTGCAGAAGGTCCGCGAGGCGGCCGGGCGGGCCAGCTGCCAGAACAACCTCAAGCAGCTCGGCCTGGCCATGCACAACTACCACGACGCCAACAACATGTTTCCCCCGGCCGCGTGGCGGGAGTCGATCAAGGACGACGCGACCAAGAGCTTCTCGGCGTACGCCTGGAGCTACTTCGTGTTGCCGTTCATGGAGCAGGACGCCCTGTCCAAGTCGATCCCGTTCGTCCGCAACGGATTCGACCCGGCCGTGAGCACGAACTACGCCCCGTACCAGGCGGCCATGCAGGCGCAGATCAAGATCATGCGGTGCCCGTCGACGTCGGACGAGCTGACCTACGACGATAACTCCCGCGGCGTGCTGGTCCCGCAGCGGTACGCGGTCAGTTACGGGGTGGTGATCTCGGGGAGCGTCGGCAACCCCGCCAGCAGCAAACACGGCGGCGAGCAGAGTAGCTACATGGACGACGGCACCGCCGGCTCGCCGCACGGCCCGTTCAACTTCGCCGAACTGGTGGACACGTCCAAGCCCACCCGGTTCGACGGGCCGTTCAACCAGAACGTCACCCGCACGTTCGCGGACATGGCCGACGGGACGAGCAACACGGCCTTCATCGGCGAGCGGTACCGGACGGAGCAGAGCAACGGCAACGCCGGCACGGGCGGCTGGGGCTACTGGGCGGTCGGCTCGCCCGACGCGCAGGACGGCAACTCCCAGTGGAGCGGCACGACCGGCATGCCCTTCAATATCCTGCTGACGATCCAGAGTAACACCGAGCGGAAAATCATGTACTGCGGGTACCGCAGCCGCCACAGCGGCGGGTGCAATTTCGCCTTCGGCGACGGCCACGTCCGGTTCATGACCGATGCCACCTCGGACGAGGTCCGCATGGCGATGGGCACGCGGGCCGGCGGGGAGGCGGTCAACGTCGAGCAGTGAGGCGGGGGGTCTGAATGCGCGACCGGCACCCAAATCCCAAATCCCGAATCCCAAATCCCAAATGGCTCCTGGGACTTTGGGTTTTGGGATTTGGGATTGGGGATTTCCCGGCCTGCCGGTCGGCCGAGGTGACCGTCGCCAGCCCGAACGGCGCCGTCCGAATCCGCCTGGCGGCGGACGGCGGGCGGCTGACCTACTCCGTCACCCTCGCCGGCAAGCCGGCCGTCGAGCCGTCGCCGCTGGCCATCACCCTCGACGGCGCCTCGATCACGGACGGGGCCGAGCTTGGCGAGGCGAGCCGCTATCAGGTCAACGAGACGTACCCGCGGCTGGGCGTCCACTCCACGGCCGTCAACCGCTGCAACGGGGCCAAGCTCCGGCTCCGCCGCGGCACGCTCGACTGGACGCTCGACGTGCGGGCCTACGACGACGGGGTGGCGTTCCGCTACGCCGTCAGCGGCGGGACCGGCCCACGGGTGCCGGACGAGGCGACGCGGGTCACCCTCCCGGCCGGCACCTCCGTCTGGTACCACGACCTGAACGGGCACTACGAGGGCGTCCACGTCGAGAAGGAGATCGCCGCGGTCAAGGCCGGGGAGTGGGCCGCCCCGCCGTTGACGGCCCGGTTGCCGAACGGGGCCGGGTACGTGTCGATCACCGAGGCGGCCCTGGTCAACTACGCCGGCATGGCCTTGCGGGCCGACGGCCGGCGTGGGTTCGAAGTCGTCCTCGGCCACGCCCACCCCGTCTCCTACCCGTTCAAGCTGCGGTACACCGCGGAGGACATCGACCGCCTGAGCCGACCGGCGTCGATCGCCGGGCCGATCACTTCACCCTGGCGGGTCGTCCTCGTCGGGGCCGACCTGAACGCCCTGGTCAACGCCGACGTCATCCCCAACCTGTGCCCGCCGCCAGACCCGGCCCTGTTCCCGGACGGGGCGAAGACGGCGTGGGTCAAACCCGGCCGGGCCGTCTGGAAGTACCTCGACGGCGGCGGCGCGAACACACTCGACTCGCAGAAGGAGTTTTGCCGTCTGGCGGGCGAGCTCGGGTTCGAGTACGTCGTGGTCGAAGGCTACTGGCGGCGGTGGTCGGAGGCCGAATTGAAAGACCTGATCGACACCGGCAGGAAGTACGGCGTGGGCATCTGGCTGTGGCGGCACTCCAAGGACCTCCGCAACGCCGACGCCCGCAAGGCGTTCTTCGACCTGTGCCAGCGGCTCGGCGTGGCCGGCGTGAAGCTGGACTTCTTCGACCACGAGGCGAAGGAGATGGTGGACTACTACCAGTTGCTCCTGCGGGAGACGGCCGAGCACAAGCTGCTGGTCAACTTCCACGGCAGCAACAAGCCGACCGGCGAATCGCGGACGTGGCCGAACGAGCTGGTCCGGGAGGCGGTCAAGGGGATGGAGGCGAGCAAGCTGACGAACCGGGCCCGGCACGACGCGACGCTGCCGTTCACCCGCTACTTGGCCGGCCCGGCCGACTACACGCCGGTCGTGTTCGGCCCCCGCCGCGGGAACACGACCTGGGCGCACCAGGTGGCGACGGCGGCCGTGTTCACCGCCCCGCTGTTGACTTACGGGGCCCACCCGCAGTCGATGCTCGACAACCCGGCGGCGGCGATGCTCAAGAGCATCCCGGCCGTCTGGGACGAGACGGCAGTGCTGCCGGCGTCGTCGATCGGGGAGGTGGCGGCGTTCGCCCGGCGGCGCGGGGACACGTGGGTCCTGGCCGTGGTCAACGGGCCGGTCGGCCGGACGCTGCAGGTGCCGCTGACGTTCCTGGGTGACGGCGAGTACCGGACGCTGGTGGTCCGCGACCGGGAGCACGACGCGGCCGCGGTGCAGGTGGAGGAGGGGACCGCCCGCCGCGGGGAGACGGTGGCGATCACGCTCAGTGACGGCGGCGGTTACATCGCGCGGTTTAGCAAGAAATGAGGCCGCTTGCGGCTTAGCGACCGACCGCTAAGCCGCGAGCGGCCCGTTCAACACGGTTAGCTCTCGACCGGCTCCGGCGTCCCCGGCAGCACCCGCAGGACGCTGCGGTTGCGGCCGGCGACCTTCGCCTCGCCCAGCGCCGCCGCCGCCGCGTGCCGCAGCAGGTCGTACGTCACCTCCGCCCCGACCGGGGCGACGGCCATGCCGACGCTGACCGTGATCCGGATCGCCGCCCCGTTGTACGTCGTCTCCGCCGACTCGACCTTGGTGCGGATGCGCTCGGCCAGGATCCAGGCCCCCTCCGCGTCCGTCTCCGGGGCGACGACCATGAACTCCTCGCCGCCGACCCGGCCGATCGTGTCCACCGTCCGCACCGCCTTGGCCAGCGTCTGGCCGAGCCAGGTCAGGACGTGGTCGCCGCCGGAGAGCAGGTGGGCGGAGTTGATCTGCTTGAAGTTGTCGGCGTCGATCAGGCCGACGGCCAGCGGGCCGGGGTAGCGGGCCCGACGGACCAGCTCCTGGCGTGCCAGTCGGTCGATGGCCCGGCGGTTGGGCAGGCCGGTGAGCGAGTCGGTCAGGGCCATCTTGCGGAGCATCGAGTTCTTCTGGTGCAGCTGGCGGTTGGCCTCCTCGAGCTCGGCCGTCCGCACCCGCACCCGCTGCTCCAACTCCAGGTTCAGCCGCCGCAGTTCCTCCATCAGCTGGGCGTGGCTCCGCTCAAGTACGTAGGAGTGGGCCGCCTGCCGCATGGTATGCACGATCTGGTCGGCCTTGAACGGCTTGAACAGGTAGTGCTGCACCCGGCCGCAGTTGATGGCGTCCACGGCGTCTTCGAGCCGGCCCAGGCCGGTCATCATGATGCGGACGGACTGTTGGGAGTGCAGGCAGACGTGTTCGAGCAGTTGCACGCCGCTCTGGCCGGGCAGCTGCTGGTCGGTCAGGACGATGTCGATGGGTCGCTGGGCGAGGACGGCGCGGGCGGCCTCGGCGGAGTCGGCCGCGACGACGTCGAACTCGGGCCCGAGCAACTCCGTGAGCAGGTTGCGGATGGCCGGCTCGTCGTCCACAACCAGGATCGAACAACGATAACCGCTCACGAGGCCGGTCCTTGCGCGCGCGGGGAATGGACTTTACGCCGGCCGCTGTCTCTGGCACTATAATCGATATAGCTGCGCCTGAGGTAAACGCAACCCCCGCAGGACGCCGCCTCCGATCGGCCTTCCCGGGCCGGCCGGGAGGGGCGTTTCGTCACTTTTTTGCCAGAGTCTCTTGATCTACTGACCTTGACCCCTTACAATCGGGTGGACTTTGTAGGACTACGGGGCAGGTCGCCCGTGCGCGCGCCGTAACCGACCGCCGATCGCGTCACTCCCGTTCAAGGCTCCCAGCCGGTCGCCTCGTGTGGCCGGGGGGCTGTTTTTGTCTGTAGCGGCCAGTAATCGCACCGCTGGCCCGGGACGACCGATTCGGCGACACCATAGCCCAGGCGCGACTCGCATGACCCGCTCGCGGCCGACACCGACGTCGGCCGGGGGACGTGCCGACCGCAAACTCGCGGCGGCCGGGCGGCCCGGACACCACCTCAACACGCTTTTGGGGGAAGGACGGCTCATGAGCACCACGCAGCGGAAGAAGCGGCACCTCGTGGCGGCGCGGGTCGCTTCGGACACGCCGGACAACCAACTGACCACGTTCTCGTCGGACCTGCTGACCCCGGAGGAAGAGCGGGAGCTGCTGACGAACTTCTGGGACGTGAAAAGTGAGCTGGTCCGCGTCCTGATCCGGCACTTCCCGAAGCTCCGCGCGCACCGCCCGCCGCTCGAACCCTGGCCGATGGCCCAGTTCATCCGCGAGCAGTGCGAGGACTCCGGCCAACGGCTCGTCCCGGCCGTCCGCCGCCTCCACGACCGATACATTCACTACAAGCACCGGCTCGCCTCCGCCAACATTCGTCTGGCCGCCCACGTCGCCAAGCGGTTCCGCCACCACGCCCTCAGCTACGCCGACCTGTTGCAGGAAGCCGTCTGCGGGCTGATGCAGGCGATCGACCGGTTCGACGTCAGCCACGGCACCCGGCTGGCGACCTACGCGACGTGGTGGATTCGCCAGACCCTCCAGATTGCCGTCGCCCGCCAAAGCCACCTGGTCAGCCTCAGCCCCCACCACCTGCAAGAGCTCGGCCTGCTCCAGCAGGAGAGTGAGGCGCTGGCCCACGGCGGCAAGCACCTGCCCAGCCCGCAGGAGTTGGCCCACCGCACCGGCAGCTCGCTCGAACACCTGACCCACCTCCAGACCGCCACCCGCACCCCGGTCAGCCTCAATGCCGTCCTCGACGACGACAGCGACTTCAAACTGACCGAGGCCATGCCGGACAACCAGTCGAACATCCTCCAGCAGTGCAACGAGCGGCAAGAAGCGCTGTCGTTCCTGATGGAGAACCTGCGGCCGCGGGAGCGCAAGGTGCTGGACCTGCGGTTCGGCCTGACCGGCAACGGCACGCACAGCCTGCGGCAGATCGGCCACCTGCTCCGCATCTCCAAGGAGCGGGTGCGGCAGATCCAGAACCGGGCGCTGGAGAAGCTGCGGTCCAGCGCCGAGCGGGTCGGCTGGGAGCCGAGCCTGCTGCTGGAGTAAGTAAGACGAATTAACCACAGATGCACACAGATACACACAGATGGAAGAGAAGAAGTTCAGTTCTTCTCTTCCATCTGTGTGTATCTGTGTGCATCTGTGGTTAGTTTCTTTCCCGTCTTGACAGCGTCCCCCGGAATATGCCACAACCTGCGCTGATTCGATCCGGCGGGATGGACCCCACCGCCGGCGGACTCACGCACGGATGGGCAAGCCCATGGCCACGGACCCGGCCCGCTCGACCCCCGCGCCCGCCGCGCGCCACCTGTGGCAGGTGCCCGCCTTCCTGGCCGGCGTCGCCGCCGTGATCGCGGCCGTCGCCGCCCGGGCCCACTTCGCCGATTCGCCGGGCGCCGCCGAGGCCCACCTCCGCGACGCCCGCAAGGCCCTCGACCAGTCGCCGCCCGACCCGACCGCCGCCGTCCGCCTCGCGGGCCGCGTCCTGGCCGTGGCCGACCGCTACCCGCAGCTGGCCGGGGAGGCCCATTTCGTGGCCGGGTCCGCCCACCTGCGGCTGGCCGACGAGCCGGCCGCCGACGCCGCCCGCGAGCGGCAGCAGGCCCGCCAGCACCTCGAGCAGGCCGAGCGGGCCGGCGTCCCCGACGCCGACAAGCCCAAGCTCCTCTACCGGCTCGCCAAGGCCGGGCTGCTCCTGGGCGGCGACCCGGCGAAGGCGGCGGCCCTCTTGGAGAAGTCGGCCGACGCCGACGACCCAATCGAAGGCCACGGCCTGCTCGCCCTGGCCTACACCCGCCTGAGTCCGCCGGACCTGCCGAAAGCACTGGAGGCGGCCAAGCAGCAGCTCGACCGGGCACTGCGGACCAACGACGCCAAGGTCCAGGCGGTCGCCCGGTTCCGCCTCGGCGAGCTGCACCTGCAGGTCAAGAACGTCAAGGACGGGCGGCAGATGCTCTCCAACGTCGGGCCGGAGGCGCCGCCGGAGAAGTTCTACGCCGCCCGCGTGCTGTTGGCGGAGAGCTACGAGGAGACGCAGGAGTGGGCCGCCGCCGCCCGCAACTGGGAGCAGGCCCGGCAGGACCCGAAGCTGGCCGGAGCGGCGAAGGCCCGGGTACTGTACCGCCTGGGCCGGTGCCTGGCGCTGGAGCAGCGGCCCAACGCGGCCGCGGTGTTCGAGGAGGCGGTCGCCCTGGGCGGGGACGAGGGGCAGGCGGCCGGGCTGCGGCTGGCCGAATTGCGGCTGGACGCCGACCCGGCCGGGGCCGTCGCGGTTCTGGTGGCGGCGCTGGCCGCCGTCCACGGCCCGGACGACTACCGCAACCCGCTCCTGCCGGCCGACGACGCCCGGCCGATCGTGGAGAAGGCGGTCCAGATCGCCCGCGACAAGGGCGACTGGGACCTGACCCGCAAGGCGGTCGAGGTGTACGCCAAGGTGGCCAAGCCGGGCAAGGACGACGAGGTGACCGGCCAGACACTCGACGCCCAGGCCCGGGCGGCGGCCGAGAAGGCGAAGGCGGATACGACCGACCAGGCACCGGCGCTGGAGGAGCAGGCCCGCGACCTGTTCCGTCAGGCGGCGGCGGCGTACGAGCGGGCGGCCGGCAAGTCCGCCGACCCGCCGCAGCAGGGGGCGTGGCTGTGGCAGTCCGCCCAGCTGTCCCTGAAGGCCGGCCAGCCGCAGCGGGCGCAGGAGGCGCTGCTCCGGGCGACGCAGCAGGACGGGGCGCTCGGCCCCGACCAGCTGGCCGAGGCGTGGCTGTTGATCGGCAACACCTACCACCGCGGCCAGCAGTACAAGGACGCCCGGGCCGCCTACCAGAAGTGCCTGACGCCGCCCGGCCCGTACGCCCTGCGGGCCCGGATCGGGCTGGCGGACATCGACCTGGCGGAGGGCAAGTTCGACGACGCCGAGGCCGGCTTGCAGGACGTGCTCAAGGCGGTCCGGGAGTCGAGCCAGCCGGACGCCGAGGTGCAGGAGCAGGCGATCTACGCGGCGGCCCGGCTGGCGTTCGCTCGCCAGGGCGGAGTCAAGGAGGAGCTGCGGGAGTACGGCACGGCCGAGCAGCGGCTGCTCGGGGCGATCGCCCAGTACCCGGACAGCCCGCAGGCGCCGACTGCCCGGCGGCTGCTCGGCCTGAGCTACTGGACGGAAGCCCGGCTCAAGGACATGGCGCTGCACCGCGGCCAGCCCGGGGAGACCGGCTACCTGTCGGCGGACGAACGGCGGTCGTACGAGGCGAAGCGGCAGGAGTATCTCAGGAAGTCGGCAGAGCAGTACGACAAGGCGGAGCAAACGCTACTGGAGCGGCAGCGGCGGGGCCGGCTGTCGGAGGCCGAGGCCGTCTCCCTGAAGGAGGTGGCGTTCTTTGGGGCGGATTGCTACTGGTACCTGCAAAGATATGAGGAGTGCATCCGCCGGTACGGGACGCTGGCGCTGCGCTACCAGGGCCGGCCGGAAGAGTTGATCGCGCTGAGCCAGGTGTGGCAAAGCTACCTCTACATGCGCCAGACCGAGAAGGCGGTGGCGGTCCTGAAACGGATCCGGGAGGCAATCGACCGCATCCCGAGTACGGCGTTCGACGGCACATTGCCCACGCACACGCGGGACTACTGGGAGAAGTGGCTGAAGGAGGCGTCCAAGCCGGCCACAGCCGACGCCCGCTGACCCGCACCGGGCCGCCCGGCCCGCGCATCCAACTCCCGGCGACCGTCCGCCGCCCGGCCCGGCGGCGCGCCGGTTGCCCCGTCCGCTACAAATAAGGAATCGAACGCGCCGGGGATCGTCATGCCGACGCTGGCCGCGGCCGCTGTCCCGGACAGCCTGGCCGACCTGCCGCCGCTGCTACAAACCGCCGAGGGCTTCGAGCCGCTCGCGGCGGCGCTGCGCGCCGGCCGCAGCGGCACCGTGGACGGGGCGTGGGGCTCGTCGGCCGCCCTGGCCGTCGCCGCCCTGGCCCGCGAGGCGGCCGGCCCGGTGCTGGTCGTCATCCCCCACCCGGCCGACCTCGACGCCGTCGCCTCCGACCTGCACACGCTGACCGGCACCCGGCCGGTGGCCTTCCCCGCCCTGGACAGCCTGCCCGGCGAGCGGCCGCGGTTCGACGCCGCGGCCGCCGCCCGGCTGCGGCTGCTGCAGGGGCTGTCCGCCGACCCGCTTCGCGGGTATCCCGCCCCGCCGCGACTGGTGCTGGCGACGATGGCCGCCCTGATGCAGCCGGTCCCGGCCCGGGCCGACCTGGCCGCCCGCAGCCGGCCGATCCGCGCCGGCGAGGCGCTGGACATCGCCGAACTGACCGAATGGCTGGTCGAGCACGGGTACAAGCGGGTGGACGCGGTCGAGCTGCCGGGCGAGTTCAGCCGCCGCGGCGGCATCTTCGACGTCTACTCGCCGGACGCCGACGCCCCGTACCGGCTGGAGCTGTTCGGGGACGAGGTGGAGTCGCTGCGGCAGTTCGCCGCGGACACGCAGCGGAGTCTGCGGGAGTTACAAGCCGTCACCGTTCTTGCGTTGGATAGCGCCCCAAGCCCACCCGCGGCGGCGGGTGGGAAAGA
>DASXAN010000159.1:0-3306 GCA_036406755.1 Gemmataceae bacterium | reverse complement strand
GCACACCATTCAAGTTGTTGACGTGATTGGTCCTTGCCGCGGCCGCGGCCGGCAGCGACAATCGGCGGTGCCGCCGGTTCCCCACCCAGGACCACCGCCATGACACGCCGCCTGCTCACGGTCGCCGCTGTCGTTCTCGCGTCGCTGACGACATCCCGCTCGCCGGCCGCCGAGCCGCCGCGGCCGAACATCCTGTTCATCATCTTCGACGACATGAACTGGAACAGCGCCGGGGCCTACGGCTGCACCTGGGTCAACACGCCGAACCTCGACCGCGTCGCCCGCGAGGGCGTCCGGTTCACCCGCGCCTTCACGTCCAACCCCAAGTGCAGCCCGTGCCGGGCCAGCATCCTCACCGGCCGCAACACCTGGCAGCTCGAAGAAGCCTCCTGCCACAACGGCATCTTCCCGTCCAAGTTCGTCGTCTACCCCGACCTCTTGGAGAAGGCCGGGTACACGGTCGGCCTGACCGGCAAGGGCTGGGGGCCGGGCGACTTCCGGTCCACCGGGTTCAAGCGGAACCCGGCCGGGCCGCTGTACAACGAGGTCAAGAACGCCGTGCCGGCGACCGGCATCAGCCCGATCGACTACGCCGGCAACTTCGCCGCGTTCCTGAAGCGGCGGCCGGCCGACAAGCCGTTCTGCTTCTGGATGGGCTTCCACGAGCCGCACCGCGCCTACGAGCTAAACTCCGGCGTCCGCCTGGGCAAGCGACTTCAGGACGTGAAGGTGCCCGCCTTCCTGCCCGACATCCCGACCGTCCGCGGCGACCTCCTGGACTACGCCGTTGAAGTGGAGTGGGGCGACAAGCACATCGGCCGGGCGCTGAAGGCGCTGGAGGACACCGGCGTGCTGGACGACACGCTCGTCGTCGTCACGTCCGACCACGGCATGCCGTTCCCGTTCGTCAAGGGGCAGATCCACGACGACGGGTTCCACCTGCCGCTGGTCATGCGGTGGGGCAAGGTCATCAAGCCGGGGCGGGTGGTCGAGGACTTCGTCAACGTCCGCGACTTCGCCCCGACCTGGCTGGAGCTGGCCGGCGTGCCGCGGCACCCGCAGATCACCGGCAAGAGCCTGGCCGACCTCCTGCGGTCGCCGAAGTCGGGGCAGGTCGATCCGTCGCGGAACGTGATGCTGACCGGCAAGGAGCGGCACGACCTGGGCCGGCCGCACGACTGGGGCTACCCGGTCCGGGCGATCCGCACGCCGGAGTACCTGTACGTGCACAACTACTTCCCGGACCGCTGGCCGGCCGGCAACCCGGAGACCGACTACCCCAACTGCGACGGCGGGCCGTCCAAGGAGGCGGTCAAGGCGCTGGGCGGGTACTTCCTCGAGCTGGCGTTCGGCAAGCGGCCGGCCGACGAACTCTACCGCCTGACCGACGACCCGGAGTGCGTCCGCAACCTGGCGAACGACCCGGCGTTCACGCCCGTGATGACGGACCTGAAGACGCGGATGCTCGACATGCTGGTGGAGGAAAAAGACCCGCGCGCCTTGGGCAACGGGGCGGTCTTCGACACCTACAAGTACGTGGCCGGGCGGCAGAAGGCGTACGACACGTGGCTGAAGGCGCAGGGGAAGAAGCTGGCGGAGTCGGACGCCAAGGCCAAGCCGAAGGCGAAAGCGGGCGATGGCCCGCAGAAGTGATCAACCGGGAATCGGTGTTCCCAGGTTTGTTCCGCGATTCGCCCCGGATGGGGAAGCCGGATTCTCAGGTCTTCTCGCCGAAATACGCCACGGCAATCTGGCCGCCGGGTGTGGCGGCCCGGAGCCCGCCCAGCGGCACAAATCGCGGGTCTTTCAAGCAATCCTGGACTTGTTGTAGGGTCGTGCATTCGCGGATGTTGCGATACTTCCCCGCCCCCTGGACCGAGGTCAGCGTATTGGCCCGCTGATCGCTCTCGTCGTAAACGGGGAGGCTCTTAAATTCAGGGAAAGATTTGAGTTGCGCTTCGGTCATGGCCCACGCTCCCGTGGCGTCAACCGGGCCGGGTTGGCATCTCCAGGTCGGGATACCGGCCCCGGTGAAATCCGTCGAGAAATCGCAGCACCGGCCTGGGCACCGCAATTTCCCGCACTACGTCATTTGCAAATTCGATGCGCAAAACATCTCCCTGGATCAGGTCAATGCCGTACACGTCGGCGAGTTTGGTGTGGGCGTATCGGACGATGGGATTCAAGAAGCGCACGGTGTTCCGCACGCCTGTAATACCCGAAGCGCGCAAAGCGTCCGCCACTTCGTCGGGCGTATTGCCCAATTCCTCCAACATGGACCGGACTCCGTGTCGGTACGAGTCGCGTTGAGTGGATGCGGAACGTGGGTTGCTGCAAATTCCATTCCCGACATAATCTTATTGTCTCAGTGAAACCCTTGCGGGTCGTGCGCCAGCCCCATAGCCTCCCCTCTGACACCCCACTTGGAGGGCCGGCGTGAAGACGAAAGCCGACATCGTCAAGGACTGGCTGCCGCGGTACACCGGCCGGCCGCTGGGCCAGTTCGGCCGGTACGTCCTGCTGTCCAATTTCTCCAGCTACGTCGAGATGTTCGCCGACCGGTTCGGCGTCGAGGTGCTCGGCCGGGACAAGCCGATGCAGTCGGCCACGGCCGAGGGGCTGACCATCCTCAACTTCGGCATGGGCAGCGCCATGGCCGCCACGGTCATGGACCTGCTCGCGGCCGTCAGCCCCAAGGCGGTGCTGTTCCTGGGCAAGTGCGGCGGGTTCAAGAAGACCAAGGTCGGCGACTTCGTGCTGCCGATCGCCGCCATCCGCGGCGAGGGCACCAGCAACGACTACCTGCCGCCGGAGATCCCGGCCCTGCCGTCGTTCCGGTTGCAGAAGGCCGTCTCGGCGATGATCGTCAAGCAGGGGCGGGACTACTGGACGGGGACGGTGCACACGACCAACCGCCGGGTGTGGGAGCACGACGACAAGTTCAAGGAGTACCTGCGGGCGACGCGGGTGATCGGCATCGACATGGAGACGGCGACGGTGTTCATCGTCGGGTTCGTCAACCGCATCCCGAAGGGGGCACTCTTGCTGGTGTCGGACAACCCGATGACGCCGGAGGGGGTGAAGACGTCGAAGAGCGACGCGGCGGTCAACGAGAAGTACGCGGCGGCCCACCTGGAGATCGGCATCAACTCGCTGATCGAGCTGCGGGACTCGGGCGAGTCGGTGAAGCACATGCGGTTCGAGTGACGCGGGCCGAACGGAGTTCGGGATGACATCTCGTGTCGGTGTCGTGGCCGTTTGGCTCGCGGGGTTGCTCGCGGTGGTGGTCGTGGTGCCGGCCGGGCC
>DASXAN010000158.1:0-3654 GCA_036406755.1 Gemmataceae bacterium | reverse complement strand
ACTACGCCCTCGCCGTCCGGCTGCAGGCCGCCGCGATGGGGTTGCCGTACCTGCCGACGCGAACCATGCTCGGCACCGACACGTTCGCCAAAAGCGCCGCGAAAGTAGTCGAGTGCCCGTTCACGGGGGAAAAGCTCGTCGCCCTGCCGGCCCTGTCGCCGGACGTGGCGGCCGTCCACGTCCACGAGGCCGACCGCTACGGCAACTGCCGCGTCCGTGGGACGACGGTCGCCGACCTGGAGCTGGCCCGCGCCGCCAAGCGGGTCATCGTCACCTGCGAGCGACTGATCCCGCACGACGAAATCCGCCGCGACCCGTCCCGCACCGTGATCCCGTTCTTCTGCGTGGACGCGGTGTGCGAGGTACCGTGCGGCAGCTACCCCGGCAACATGCCGTACGAGTACTTCTCCGACGAGCCACACCTGCGGCAGTGGCTGGAGGCGGAGAAGGACCTGGAGACGTTCCGCCGGTTCCTCGACGAGTACGTCTACGGCGTGCCGGACTTCGCGGCGTACCTGCACAAGTGCGGCGGCGCGGAGCGCATCCAGGAGCTGCGGCGGCAGGAATTCTTGCTGAACCAGGGGCGCTGAAACCTCTCCAAGCCCACCCGCAGCACCGGGTGGGTTGTCAACATGTCCCTCGTCACCCTCGATCGCGTGGACAAGACCTACGGCACCGCCGCCGCGCCGGTCCACGCCCTGCGCGACGTGACGCTCGCCATCGGCCGCGGCGAGCGGGTCGCCCTGCTCGGCAAGTCCGGGTCCGGCAAGTCGACCCTGCTGCAACTGCTCGGTGGCCTCGACCGGCCCACCGCCGGCCGGATCGCCGTCGCCGGCCACGACCTCGCCGCCCTGTCGGCGAACCGCCTGGCCGCGTACCGCCAGTCCACGGTCGGCATGATCTTTCAGGCGTTCCACCTGATCGCGTCGCGGACGGCCCTGGAGAACGTCGAGCTGCCGCTGGTGTTCGCCGGCCGGCCGCCGCGGGACCGCCGGGCCGCCGCCCGCGCCGCCCTGGAGGCCGTCGGCCTGGGCCACCGCCTGACCCACCGCCCGGCCGAGCTGTCCGGCGGCGAGCGGCAGCGGGTCGCCATCGCCCGGGCCCTGGTCAACCGCCCGGCCCTGCTGCTGGCCGACGAGCCGACCGGCAACCTGGACACCGCCACGGCCGCGGAAGTCATGGGCGTGGTGCTCGACCAGGCCCGGGCCGCCGGCATGGCGCTGGTGCTGGTGACGCACGACGAGGAGTTGGCCGGCCGCTCGGCCGACCGGATCGTTCGGCTGGCCGACGGCGTGCTCGAAAACGGGCGGGGGGAGTGATGCGCGGCCGCGACCTGCTCGGCCTGGCCTTGGCCGCCCTGTGGCAGTCGAAGGCGCGGACGGCGCTGACGCTCGCCGGCGTCGCCCTCGGGGCCGGCATGCTGGTGGTCAGCCTGTCGCTCAGCCACGGGCTGCGGACCGTCGTCGAAACCGAATTCCGCAAGGACGACGGGCTCCGGGCGGTCATGGTCTACCAGTCCTGGCAGGCGCCGACGGTCGACGAGGCCGCCATCCCGCCGGCGGACCTCGAGGTCCGCGGCGTGGCCGGCGAGGCCCGCCGCCGACGGCTTCGCCAGCTACTCGTCCAGCGGTACCGCGAGCGGCAGCCGTACCAGACGATCCCCCTGACCCCGGACCGGCTCGCGGCCATCGCCGGGATGGAGCACGTCGTCGCCGTCGTGCCGGAGGTCAACGAGCGGGTCGAGGTCGCGGTCAACGGCTCGCCCCGCGTCGCCCGCATGGAGCTGCTGTCCCCCGGCCGCGGCAAACTGGAGGACCGGCTGGTGTGCGGCCGGCTGCCGGAACCGGACCGGCCGGAACTGCTGGCGTCGGAAGCCGCCCTGCTGGCCTGGGGCGTCGTCGCCGACGCGGACGTAGAGGGGTTCGTCGGCCGCCGGCTCCGCCTGGAGGTCGGGGGTGAACCCCGCGCCGCCCCGTACCAGGTGCTGAGCCTGCTCGGCGCGACCGCGGCCGGCCGGCAGCTCTCGCCGGAGGAGCAGCACGCCCTCGCCGGCGTGGCCGAGCGGTTGCCCGACCTGGTCGAACACCTCGACCTGCCGCCGGCCCAGGGGCAGGTCCTCAAAGCGCTGCTGGAGCGGGCGAAGGCGGACCGGTCGGCCGGCGGCAAGGCGCGGCGGGCCGCCGGCGAGTTCACCGTCGTCGGCGTCTATTACCAGGAGCCGGGTGAGGACCAGGACGGCTGGCGGTTCGGCCGCGGCGACGCGGACCTGCTGGTCGCGCCGCGGCCGGGCCAGGAGTTGCTCGCCCGGCTGTCGAACTACGCCGACCGCGGCTTCGACCGGGCCACGCTCCTGGTGGACCGCGAGGACCACGTCCGCGGCGTGCTCGCCGGGCTGAAGGAGATGGGCCTACGCACCTATGCGATGGTCGAGTGGGCCGAGCGGGCGCTGCAGGAGGTGACGCTGATCGGCCTGGGCATGACGGTGCTGTCGGTGCTGGCCCTGGTGGTCGCCGGGCTGGGCATCACGAACACGATGGTGACGAGCGTCCTGGAGCGGACGCACGACATCGGCATCATGAAGGCGGTCGGGGCGCGGAACGGGCAGGTGGTCGGCCTGTTCCTGGTCGAGGGGGTGGTGCTGGGCCTGCTCGGCGGCGGGCTGGGCCTGCTCGGGGCGTGGCTGTTTTCGCTGCCGGCCGAGAGTTGGATCCGCGGCGTGATGGAGCACCAGTGGCAGCGGAAGGTCGGGTACACGATCTTCCGCTTCCCGCCGTGGTTGCTGGCCACGGCGACGCTGTTCGCCGTGCTAGTGACGACGGCCGCGGCGCTGCTGCCGGCCCGCCGGGCCGCCCGCATCGACCCGGCCGTGACGCTGCGGATGGAGTAGTAATCTCCCCTCTCCCGGCTTTGCGGGAGAGGGGCCGGGGGTGAGGGCCCTTGCCCCCGGCCTCGCTGCGCTCGACCGGGGCTTTAGTTCAGCGCCCTCCGGGCTAAGGGATTTCAGCCCGGAGGGCGCTGAGGTAAAGCCCCGGGTGAGGCTTTGCGAGCCCGGGGTGCGAAGGCCCTCACCCCCGGCCCTCTCCCACAAGGGGACAGGGAAGAAGGAGGATTCGCCGATGAGTTACACCGCCATCGAGCTGATGATCTGCTGCGCCGCCCGCGCGCTGGAGGACGGGCGGACGGTGGCCGTCGGCACCGGCGTGCCGTGCGCCGCCGCCATGCTCGCCCAGCGGACGCACGCCCCGAACCTGGTGGTACTCTTCGAGGCCGGCGGCGTCGCCCCGCAGTTGCCGACCATGCCGATCTCCGTCGGCGACTCCCGCACCTTCTACCGCGGCGTCATGGCCACCAGCATGGCCGACGTCATGCAGTTCGCCCAGCGGGGGATGATCGACTACACGTTCCTCGGCGGCGCCCAGATCGACGCCTTCGGCAACCTGAACTCGACCGTGATCGGCGACTACGCGAAGCCCAAGGTGCGGTTCCCGGGCAGCGGCGGGGCGTGCGACCTGGCGTCCTTGTGCTGGCGGACGCTGGTCGTCACGCAGCAGAACCCGAAGCGGTTCGTCGAACGGCTCGACTTCCTGACGACGCCCGGTTATCTGACCGGTCCCGGGGCCCGCGAGGCGGCCGGGCTGCCGAAGGGCTCGGGGC
>DASXAN010000157.1:0-5611 GCA_036406755.1 Gemmataceae bacterium | reverse complement strand
TGTGCGTGCAACTCGTCGCGCAAGTACTGATTCATCACGGCCGTGAACGCGCCTTGCACCGACGTGTAGCTCGGATCGTATTCCGGCCGCTCGCCTGCCGCGTCCAGGTCGCGGCCCGTCAGCCGGCTGTCGTACCGGCCGACCGTCTTGCTCTGGTCCCTGAGCAACTCCTTGCAGAAGCGCTGAATCTCGATGCGCAGGTTGGCCCGGCGGACGAAGTCCTCGGACAGTCCGGTGAGCCGGGCGAGCTTCCGCGCCACGTCCTGTTTCTGGGCGTCCGCCAGCTTGTCCCCGGCCCCGAGCGCCACCGTGTATTCGTTCAGGGCGAACCGTTCGGCCTCGGCCACCACGTCCGCCAAGCTCCCCGATTGCAGCTCCGGCGGCAGCCTCTTGTGGTACCAGGCCGTCGCCGTGTAGGTCGGCAGAAACAGTGTGAACGGCAGGTCGTTGCCCTCGTCGAAGCGGATCGTCTGGAAGTTTAGCACGCTCGACACCAGCGCGACCCCGTTCAGGTACATGCCCTGCCGGTCCTGCAGGTAGCCGGCCAGGGCGGCGGCGCGGGTGGTGCCGTAGCTCTCGCCGGCGACGTACTTCGGCGACCGCCACCGGCCGTACCGGGTCGTGAACAGCCGGATGAAGTCGCCGACCGACTGCACGTCTTCCTGCACGCCGTGGAACTTCTTCGGGTCCACGCCCGGGGCCGGCCGGCTGTAGCCGGTCGAAACCGGGTCGATGAACACCAGGTCGGTCTGGTCCAGGAGCGTGAACTCGTTATCGACGAACGTGTACGGCGGGTGCGGCGGCTCGCCGGTGTCGGGCAGCTGCACGACCCGCGGCCCGAACGCCCCGAGGTGCAGCCACACGGCCGACGACCCGGGGCCGCCGTTGAAGCAGAATGTAATCGGGCGTGACGGGTCGGCCGTGTGCGAGCCCGGGCCGTCCACCTTGCTGTAGGCGACGAAGAAGACGCCGGCCGTCGGCTTGCCGTCCTCCTCCCGGAGCACGAGCGTGCCGGCCGAGGCGAGGTAGTGCAGCGGCTGGCCTACAAGGGTGATCTTGTGGGTGGAGTCGGTGACGTTATCCTTCGGCTCGGGCGCTTTGCGATCGGTCTTATCCGCCTTGTCCGCCTTCTCCAGTTTCGCCGGCGCGTCCTGGGCGTCGGCGGTGACGGTCAGCGAGAGCAACCCGAGGGCGAACAGCGCGGGGCGCAAGAGTCGGGACACGGCGGCGTCCTCCGAATGTGGCCGCGGCCGTGCGGTGGGCCGCCCTCGACCGCGGTACTACCATGTTAGATACCGGTGCCACGACGGCATCGCGCCCATTGCGAGAACCGCCGCCCGATGCCGACCTCCGCCGTCCGACCGCCCGCCGCCGCCGAGGCCGTCGCGCCGCCGACCCCGGCCCCCGGGCTGGCCCGGCGGGTACTCGGGCTGGCGTGGCCGGTCCTCGCCCTGAACTTCCTCATCCTGTCCGTGGACCTGTCCGACCGGTTCCTGGTCGGCAACCTGCCCAGCCCCACACCGCACGAAGCGCAGGCCAAGCTCGCGGCCCAGGGCACGGCCCACTACGTCGCCTGGTTCATTTCGTCGTACACGGCGCTGGTCAGCGTCGGGGCGACGGCCCTGGTCGCCCGATGCGTCGGGGCGGGCGACTGGCGGACCGCCCGGCGGGCGACCGGCCAAGCCGTCGTCCTGGCCGGGCTCGTCGGCTTGGCCGGGGCCGTCGCCGGCCTGGCGTACCTGCCGCAGCTGGTGCAGCTGATGGGCCTGGAGGGCGACGCGGCGGAGTACGCCACCGCCTACCTGCGGCCGATGTTCGGGTTGTTAGCGTTCCGCGTCATCGAAGTCGGCGGCGTCGCCTGCCTGATCGGTGCGGGCGACACGCGGACCGGGCTGTGGGTGCAGGGCGGCGTGGCGGTCACGAACGTGCCGCTGGCGTGGCTGCTGTGCCGCGGACTGCCGGCCCTGACCGCCGTCGGCTTCCCGGGCTGGGACGGGCTGGGGTTCGTCGGCGTCCCGCTGGGCACCGCGATCTGCTACGTCCTCGCTGCCGGCGCCGTGTTGGCCGTGCTGATGCGCGGGCGTGCCGGTCTGAAGCTGCACGGCGGCGACCTCACCCCGGACCCCGCCCTGATCTACCGCCTGCTCCGCGTGAGCATGCCGGCCGCGGCGGACAGCCTCTCGACCGTCGGTGGGCAGTTCTGGTTCCTTCACATCGTCAACGCCTTGGGCGTGGCAGCCGCCAGCGCCCACGGCATCGCCATCGGCTGGGAGGCGCTCGGCTACCTGTCCGGCCAGGCGTTCGGCACGGCGGCGATGGCGCTCGTCGGCCAGAACCTCGGCGCCCGGCAACCCCAGCAGGCGGCCCGCAGCGGGTGGACGGCATTCGCCCTCGGGTGCGCGGTCATGTCCGCAATGGGCATCGTCTTCTTCGTCCTGGCCCCGGAGATGTTCCGGGTGTTCTGCCAGGATCCACAGCAACATGAGGTGATTGACGCCGGCAAGCAGGTGCTGCGGCTGGTCGCGTTCGCCATGCCGGCCCTGGCGAGCGCGATGATCTTCACGGCCGCGCTCCGCGGCGCCGGCGACACGCGGGTGCCGGTGCTGTTCACGTGGGTCGGGTTCCTGGCCGTCCGCATCCCGCTGGCGTACCTGCTGACTGGGCCGGCGTTCGACCTCGGCCTGTTCGGGGCCTGGGTGGCGATGGCGGCCGACCTGTACGTCCGTGGGGCGTTCTTCCTGTGGCGGTTCGCCGGCGGGCGCTGGCAGTTTGCCCGCGTCTGACGCCCCCGCTCACTTCGCCGGCACGAACTGCACCGCGTCCGCGATCACGTACCCGTCCGTGCCGTCGTTGCGGATTTCGACCCACGCCGACCCGTCCGCCGCGAACGCGAACACGCCCAGCCGGAGCGGCTTGCCGTCCTTGAGTGGCAGCCGCTGGTTCACGGTCACCGTCCGTTCGCCGTCCGCGGCGTGGACGACGACCGGCACGTTCGTCGCCCGGTTCGGGTTGGGCGAGTAGATCAGGAATAGCTCGTACCGGCCCGCGGCAGGCAGCTTGGGCGCAAATCTCACCCGCATCCGGCCCTTGTCGGCGTTGCCGTCGTGCAGGTAGCCGGCGCCGACGAACGGACCGGCCGACGTCGAGTGTTTCCAGTCGCCGGTCTTCTCCGCGGCCTCGTCATCGACGACCACGCCGGCGAGTTTGCTCACATCCGGCGCCCCGCCGCGGGCCGCCGACGGCACTGCGTCCGGGTCGAGGACCGACTTCTGGGATTTGAGCTTCGCCTGCAATCGTTCGGTCGGCACGTGCTGCACGACCCCGTCGCGGTCGCACGCCAGGGCCGCCGCGACGCCACAAGCGTGGCCGAGGATCATGTACACCGGCTCCATGCGGATCGTGCCGTAGGCAACGTGCGAGGCCGAGCAGCAGACCGGCACGAGCAGGTTCGTGCACTCCTCCGCCTTCGGCGTCAGGCTGCGGTACGGGATGGCGTACGGCCGGACCGGAACCTGGAAGTCGCCCTCATTCAGGGCCGACCCGTCGGCCAGGGCGAGCCGCTGGCAGTGGTGCGAGTCCGTGTTGTACGAGCCGAGTCCGACCGCATCGGGCTTCGTCCGCCGGTCCGTGACGTCGGCCTGGGTCATGAGGTAGGCCCCGACCATCCGCCGAGCCTCGCGGACGTAAAGCTGCGGCGGCCAATGGTCGGTGTCGCGGAACTCGTCCTTCGCCAAGCCCCAGGAATTGACCTCCGCTTGCAGGGCCGGCGGCACACGCGGGTCGTGGGCCAGGAAGTAGAAGAAGCCCTGCGTGTAGTCGACGTGATCCTGCCAGATCTGCCGTCGAGTGGCGGCGTCGCCATCGGGGTAGTCGTAGTTGCCGCCGATGTGGTCGGTCGAGAAGGGCCCGTTGTTGTTCGTGTCGGTCTTGCCGTTCGGCATTATCACCGGGTTACATAGCTTGCCGACGGTCAGTCCCGGCTGGGCCTGGAGGTAGCGGGCGAGTAGTTCGTACCGGGCCGGGTCGTAGCGGACCGGCTTCGGCCAGGGGACGCGGTTCTCGGGCACGCGGGTCATGCACAGGCGGAAGTTGTACGCCTGCACCTTGCGGTCGCCGGTGCCGGCCGGCTCCAACGGCCCGGGGCCGACGCCCGGCAGCGGCCGGCCGTCGGCGGCGAGGGCATTCACCTTCACCGGCCACTGGTGGGCCGGGCTGCGGGCCTGCACACCGGCCAGTGGCTCGCCATACTGCGACCGCCCTTCCCGGCCGACGTGGTATCTCACGCCGGCCTGCGCCATGAGATCGCCCTCGTAGGTCGCGTCAATGAAGACCCGCCCGGCGTACTCGTCCCCGTCCGCGGTCCGCAAGGCGACGATGCGTCCGCCGTTCTTGGTGACCGCGGCCAGCGGCTTGCCCAGCCGCGGCTCGATCTTTTTGTCGCGCAGCATGGCGGCGAAGGTGAGCGAAGCGACGTGCGGCTCGAAATGGAAGCCGTCGGAGCAGTCCTTGGCCTGCGGCGAGTTCCGGCCATACTTCGTCGTGTAATACTCCCGCACCCGGTCGAAGAACTCGCGCGCATAGCCGCCGATCGCCTCGCGGCGGCCGGTGTCCGTCGCCCCCAGACCGCCGCTGACCATGCCGCCGACGTGCCGGGCCGGGTCGAGGAGCACGACCGAGTTGCCCTCGCGGGCGGCGGCCACGGCGGCGATGACGCCGGACGACGTGGCGCCGTACACGACTACGTCGGCGGCGTGCCGCTCACCGGCCGGGGCAGGCAGGGCGATGGCCACTGTCGTCAGAACTGCGGCAAGGCGAGTTCGCGTAGGCATGGCGGGATTCTATAGGATGACCGCGACGGATCACTCTGGGATTCTGCCATGCCGCGCCGCCGCCCGAAGCCCCACGTCCAGGCCGCCTGGGGCGGCGTGCTGTGCGTCGTCGCCCTCGACTACCTCAGCACCCTCGCCTACCAGCCGACCATCGCCTTCCATTCCGCCGGCCTCCTCGCCCCGCTGGCGACCGGAGTGGTCGTCCTCGTCACGCTGCTCGCCGCCCTGCCGGTATACGCCTACGTTGCCGGCCGATCGCCGCACGGCGGCGGGGCGGCCGCACTGCTGGAGCGGCTGGTGCCCGGGTGGCGGGGCAAGTTCCTGATCCTGCTCCTGCTCGGGTTCACGGCCACCGACTTCGTCTTCACCCGCACCTTCTCCGCCGCGGCGGCGGCCGAGCACCTGATCCACAACCCGCAGCCGGCCTGGCAGGACGCACTCGACCGGCTCGCCCGGGCCTGCGGCGAGTATGGTACGACCATCGACAGCCCATTCGCCGACTGGCTCCGTCACCACGCCGACAAGCAGCTCGCCGTCACGGTCGTGTTGCTTCTATTGAGCAGCCTGCTGGCGGTCATCTTCTTCCGCGGCTTCACCCGCGGCCTGCTGCGGCTGGCGGTGGCCGTGGTAGCCGTCTACCTGTTGCTCAACGCCGTCGTCCTCGGCTGCGGCGTCACCTACCTCGCCCGCCACCCGGACGTTGTCGCCGACTGGTGGCAGCACGTCCTTGCCGGCGACTGGCGGACCGCGACCGCCCCGCACACGCCTCAGGATGCGTGGTC
>DASXAN010000156.1:0-2086 GCA_036406755.1 Gemmataceae bacterium | reverse complement strand
CGAGGGGTTGCAGCACGCCCACGAGGCCGGCTGGGTCCACCGCGACATCAAGCCCGGCAACCTGCTGCTGGACCGGGCCGGGGCGATCAAGATCCTCGACATGGGCCTGGCCCGGCTGTTCGCCGACGATAGCGACAACCTGACCAAGAAGTACGAGAAGAACGCCGTCCTGGGCACGGCCGACTACCTGTCCCCCGAGCAGGCGACCAGCTCCAGCGACGTGGACATCCGGGCCGACATCTACAGCCTGGGCGCAACTTTTTACTACCTCCTGACCGGCCGCGGGCCGTTCGACGAGGGGACGGTCACCCAGAAGCTGATCTGGCACCAGACCAAGCAGCCGGACGCCCTGCGGGCGCTGCGGACGGACGTGCCCAAGGAGCTGGAGGCCGTCATCGCCAAGATGATGGCCAAGAAGCCCGTCCACCGCTTCCAGGAGCCGCGGGCGGTGGTCGAGGCGCTGCAGCCGTGGACGCAAAAGCCGATCGAGCCGCCGGCCGACGAAGAAATGCCGCGGCTGTGCCCGGCCATCTCCAACCTGTCCTCGACGGGGCTGGCGCCGACGGTGGTCGGCTCGTCCGGCAGCTCGGCGACCCTCCGCGGCCGCGGCCGCGGAGGCCCGCGGTCGGCCAGCATGAGCCGCAAGTCGCTGCCCCGGATGCCGGCCCCCCGCTTCTCGCTGGCCGGGCTGTCCCCGCGGAACAAGTGGCTGGTCATCGGCGGCGGGTCCGCCGCCGGCCTGCTCGTCCTGATCCTGCTGATCGTCTGGCTCATCCCGTCCGGCAAGCCGCCGGCGAACAAGGGCGGCGACGCCCCGCGGGCCAACGTGCCCCTGCCGTCGTCGTCCGTCCCGCCGACCCGCCCGACGGAGCTGCCGGTCCCGCCGCCGACGGCTGTGGCCGACGTGCTGCCGCCGCCGTCGCCGGACCGGTTGTACGTCGCCCGCGGCCCCAAGGCGACCGGCCGCTCCGACGCCTACGAGACGCTGCACAACGCCCTGGCCAAGGCGACCCGTGGTCAGACCGTCGTCGTCATGGTCAACGACCTCGAGGAGCAGGTGTCGATCGGCCGCAAGCACGAGGGCATCCACATCGAATCCGGCCTGCCGCCCGGGCAGCGGGTCCAGTGGCGGCCGCCGGCGGACGGGGCCGCCGACAAGCCGCTGTTGCGGCTGGACGCGGCCGGGGCGGTGCGGATCAAGGGGTTCGAGTTTGACGGCGGCAAGCGGCTCAACACCCTCGTCCGGGTGGCCGGGTTCTGCGGCGGGATGCGGCTGGAGGACTGCTACCTGACCGACGCCCAGAAGGAGGCGCTGGTGTTCGCCGACGCCGCCACGCCGGTCGGCCAGGCGGTGGAGGTCGAGCGGGTGCGATTCACGACCGTCCACGACTACAGCGTCACGACGAGCCACAACAAGGCGGCGATCCGGCCCGCGGCCCTGCACGCCACGGCCGGGCCGTCCACCGGGCCGCTCTACCTGGCGATCCGCTGGTGCCGGTTCGAAGGCATGTACAAGTCGGCCATCCTGCTGGAGGGCCCGGTGGACGGCGACATCCGGCTGAACCGGTTCTACTCGCTGCGCAACGACGAGCGGCCCAAGGAGGCGGCGGTCATCGACGCGGTCAGCGTCAAGGTGCCGGCGAACGGGCCGGTCAAGCTGATGATCGCGTCGAACACGATGAGCCGGTTCACCAACCTGCTGCGGCTGGACAAGCTCCCCGACGTGGCGAGCGGCAGCCGATTCATCCTCCGCAGCAACCTGATCATGGGCACGCCCGGGGACGCCTTTGTGTGGGTGGCGAGCAACCCGGACGAGGCGGCCGCCAAGCCGCTGTTCGAGGGCAGCGAGGGCAACGTCTGTCGGCCGAACAGCGTCGCCAAGGGGTTGGGCGAGGCGGTCATCCCGCGGAAGACGATCCAGTTCGGCTTCATCGACGTGTCGCTCGGCGGCGACGGGTTCCTCCGGTACAAGAGGACCGGGGACACGGCTCCGCTGCTGACGGCCGGCGCCGGCGGCGAGCCAGCCGGCGTGCCGCCCATCGAGTAATCAGCCGGTTAGCCGCGACGCGGAGGCTTTGCGGAGCGG
>DASXAN010000155.1:0-3297 GCA_036406755.1 Gemmataceae bacterium | reverse complement strand
ATACCGAAGCCCGAAACGGCCAAGTGGCCGTTCCGGGCTTCGGTATTATTTGGGATTTCGTGCTTGGGATTTGGGATTTCCCGCGCAGCGGGTCAGACTGCCTGCCGCACGACTTCTTCGTTCAGCGGCGGCCATTCCTTGTCCAGCCCCTCCTCCTCGATCTGGCGGAGCTGAGCGTCGGTGATGTCAAACTGATCCATGATCTGCTTGCGCGACTCGGAGACGGTCAGCGTCCCCTGGTCCTGGGTAGTCACCAGGGCGGAGAAGATCTCCCGCCGCTGCTGCAGGGTCAGGCGCTTGGCACGCATGAGTAGGTTCCTTTCGGACGGAAGTTAGGCACTAGCAATACGTTCCGCCGCCCGCGCCGGTTCGGCGGCGGGCACTCGGGTCCGATGGATCACCGGGGAACTTTTGAACCAGCTCCCTGCCAGCGGGCGGGGGCCGTGCGGTGAGCGGCCGAGGGATACCCCCCGAGCGGCACGGACGGCCGGCGGACCGACGAACCTGGGACGTGCGGCCCCGGATGGGGCCGGGGCTACGGCCGTCGGTCCGACCTCCCCCACGAGGAGGAACTCCGATTTCCCTCACCCAAGTATATCCACGGCGGTCACAGTGTGGACAGAAAAAACCTTTTTTTTCTCATGCGGCCCCGGCCGGGGGTCGGTACGTTAGGGTGGTAGCTACCGCACCCACTGAACCGATCGCCACTCCCCTAGTTGCGCCGAGTCACCCCATGATCCGCCGTCAGCTCCTTCCTGCCGCCCTGGCCCTCCTCGCCGTCCCCCAACTACCCGTCCGGGCCGACGACGCCAGGCTGGCCGACCGCACCGCCGCCATCCGCCAGGCGATCGACGCCGAATTCCCGGACCTCGAAGCGCTGTACAAAGACCTACACACCCACCCGGAGCTGTCGCTGATGGAGGTGCGGACCGCCGCCCACGTGGCCGACCAGCTCCGCAAGGCCGGGTTCGACGTGACCACCAACGTCGGCGGCACCGGCGTCGTCGGCATCCTCAAGAACGGCCCCGGCCCGACCGTCATGGTCCGCACCGACCTGGACGCCCTGCCGGTGACGGAGCGGACCGGCCGGCCGTATGCCAGCACCGTCCGCACCCGCGACAAGGCCGGCAACGAGGTCGGGGCCATGCACGCCTGCGGCCACGACATGCACATGACCTGCTGGATCGGCACGGCCCGCACCCTCGCCGGCATGAAGGACCGCTGGTCGGGCACGCTGATGTTCATCGGTCAGCCGGCCGAGGAGGTCGGGGCCGGGGCCCGCATGATGCTCGAGGACGGCCTGTTCAAGCGGTTCCCCAAGCCCGACTACGCCCTGGCCCTGCACTGCGACTCCCGGTTGCAGACCGGCCACGTCGCCTACACCGAGGGGCTGGCGCTGGCGAACGTCGATTCGGTGGACATCACGGTCAAGGGCCGCGGCGGCCACGGCTCCGCCCCGCACACCACCATCGACCCGATCGTCATCGCCGCCCGGATCGTGCTGGACCTGCAAACGATCGTCAGCCGGGAGACCAACCCGCTGGACCCGTGCGTGGTCACGGTCGGGTCGATCCACGCCGGGACCAAGCACAACATCATCCCGAACGAGGCGAAACTGCAAATCACCGTGCGGACGACCAAGGACTCGGTCCGCAAGCACACGCTGGAGGCGATCGAGCGGATCGCCAAGGCGGCGGCCCAGGCGGCCGGGGCGCCGGAGCCGGACGTGAAGACCCGGCCGGAGGAGTTCACCCCGGCGCTGACGAACGACTCCGCGCTGACGCAAAAAACGGTCGGCGTGTTGCGGCAGGTGCTGGGGGCGGAGAAGGTCGAGCCGCGGCCGCCGGTGATGGGCGGCGAGGACTTCAGCCGGTTCGGCCGGGCGGGGGTGCCGATCTTCATGTTCTGGCTGGGGACGATCGACGCGGACCGGTGGTCGGCGGCGCAGAAGGAGGGGGCGACCCCGCTGCCGTCGCTGCACTCGGACCTGTTCTGGCCGGCCCCGGACCCGACGATCCGCACCGGCGTGCTGACCATGTCGCACGCGGTGCTGAATTTGGTAGGCAAATAAGAAATGAACCACAGATGCACACAGATGAACACGGATCAGAAGAATTGAGTTTTTCCGATCTGTGTTCATCTGTGTGCATCTGTGGTTAGTCGCTTTGGAGTCCGGGATGCCCGGGCCGACGTTCGTTGCCATCGACTTCGAGACCGCCGACGCCGGCGCCGACAGCGCCTGCGCCGTCGCCCTGGTCCGCGTCGAGAACTGGCAGGTGGTGGCGAAGGAGTCGAAGCTCATCCGGCCGCCGCGGCGATACGTGCGGTTCGCTTACATCCACGGCATCACCTGGCGGCACGTCGCCGACCAGCCGCCGTTCGCCGAGGTCTGGCCGGAGCTGGCCCCGCTGCTGGCCGGGGCCCAGCACTTAGTGGCCCACAACGCCCCGTTCGACCGCGGCGTGCTGCGGGCCTGTTGCGAGGCGGCGAAGCTGGAGATGCCGCCCTTGCCGTTCGTGTGTACGGTGCAGGTGGCCCGGCGGACGTGGGGGCTGCGGCCGGCGAACCTGCCGGCCGTGTGCCGCCACCTGAACATCCCGCTGACGCACCACGACCCGCTCAGCGACGCGGAGGCGGCGGCCCGCATCCTGATCGCCGCCCGCGGCCACTTCGCCGGACTGGCTAGGCCGTGAAGAAAGCCGCACTGATACTTTTCCTGCTCGCCCTCGGTTTCGGCGTCGGCTACGCCTGCGCCTGGATGCGGATTGGCAGTGTCACGTTGGTCAGCGTCTCGCCGGGCGACGGTTTCCGCGTTCGACTGCTGGAGAATCAGCGGGACTTCATCGACCGGACGTTCGTTGTGGAGGTGCAATCTCGCGATTACTCCGACCCCGATCGAGACGGACCGAATGTCATATTCCGTTCGCCGGATGAAGGTGGGCCGCCCGGTTCCGAACGGGTGGTCTGGTCGAAGGACGGCGCGCGGTTCCTGCTCGTCGGCCGGCACTTTGCCGCGCCGACCGCGCCGACCCTGGCAACGGGAGAGATCGTATACCTCATGTACGACCGGCGGACGAGAGACGTCTGGTGCAACTCGGACCAGCAGAAGACCTACCCGCATTTCTCGCTCGATGACTTGAAGGGTCGGGAGTGGATCGGCCTGGACCTCAGTAGGCCGTGATGTTGCGCGCCGGGACATGACCATGCGCAGACCACTCGTCCTGATCGTGCTCGTCGCCGTCGGCTTCGCGGCCACGGTCGCCGTCGTCCACGCCGTCCGCCGCAACGTAAAGCTGA
>DASXAN010000154.1:0-1918 GCA_036406755.1 Gemmataceae bacterium | reverse complement strand
CGACCCGGTGATCGGCGGCACCCGCACGGTCATGTTCGCCTGCGGGGACGACGCCGCGGCGAAGGCGGTGGCCTTGCAACTGTCGGCGGACCTGGGGTTCGACGCGGTGGACGCCGGCGGCTTGGCGCAGGCCCGGTTGCTGGAGCCGTGGGCGATGCTGTGGATTTCGCTGGCGCTGCGGGGGACGGTCGGCCGGGAGTTCGGGTTCGCCCTCCCGCCCGGAGAGATATCTCAGATGAGCTAATGAAACCGCTGGGGGCTGCGCGGGCAACGGGAGCAGCGCGGGCTGCAACACCGGCGCGCCCACAACACCAGGCGAGAGACGCGCGCGGGGAGCTGTATCCCGCAAACTCCGCCCAACTTACCCCGCCTACTTCCGGTCGGCCGCCACGGTCAGCGTCGCCTTCCGCACGGCGAAGCAGTCACCGCCGGAAAACATCAGGTACAGCGTCCGGCCGTCGGCGCTCATCCACTTGGTCGGGAAGCTGCACGTCTCGCCGGGGTTGATGTCCCACTCGGGCGCGTAGGTCACGGTCGTCCACGGCCCCCACGGCTCCGGGGCGTCAAAGACGCCGAACCCGGCCTTCACCTTCCGGTCCGCCCCCGCCTGGCAGAGCAGGTACCGCTTCAGCCCGGCGTCGTAGCTGACCGTCACCCGGTAGCACTTGCCCGGGTTCGTGAACACGCCGCCGCGGGCCGCGATGTCCGGCGTCCACACCGGCCCGGCCGGCCCCGGCTCCTTGAAGAACTCGTACGCGGCCCGGTCCCGGATGCGGTCCTTCGGCACCCGGGCCAGGGCGACGCGGTCGGCGGCCTGATACGCGGTGTCGGCGTCGTGCGAGTAGACGTACACGAACCCGTCCCGCGCCCCGGCGTAGTTCGGGCCGAAGTTCAGGAACGTCGGACAGCCGAACCCATCGGTGAGCTTCCAGTCGGCCCAGGTCCACGTCCGGCCGTGGTCGGCCGACCAGGCGAGCTGCGCGTTGCCGGTGTTGCGGACCCAGGCGTAGAGCACCCCGCCGACCATGAGCATCCCACTGGCCTTCGCCCCCTTCGGCCCGTCGCCGTAGCGCTCGAACGTCTCGGAGCGGACGTTGACGCCGCGGAAGTCCTCCGGCCCGCCCTCGATCCGGGCCAGCCCCTGGCTGAGCTTCTTCGGCACCCTCGGGACGAACCCGGTGCCGTCGCCGTAGGCGGTGTACTGATGGCCGTCGTCCGCCCAGGTCGTCGCCCAGATGTCGCTGTCGTTCGCCGCCCGGACGACCGTCCCGGCCGGGGCCCAGGTGATGCCGGTGATGACGGGGCTGGAGGGAAATCCCGAATTCCAAGCACCAAATCCCAAAGGCTCCGGCTTGGGATTTGGTGCTTGGAATTTGGGATTTCCCGCCGGAGGCGGGTCCGTGATCGCCTCGATCAGCGGGCCGAACAGGATTTTCGTCCGCTCGTCGTGATACCTGGCGAGCACGTCATCGCCGGCGGCGTCGTTCGGCGGGGCCAGTGACTGGCCGTTGCGGACCATGATCAGGTTCAGGCTCGGGACCACGAGCAGAATCTGGTCGCCCGCCCCGGCCCCCCACGCCGCGTCCTTCGGCAGCTTGGCGTACCGCCCGGACGCATTGGTCCACCAGCCCATGCCGCAGTCGCCCGGCAGGCCGGCACTGCCGGTCACCTGCCGGACCGCCTCCCGGCTCAGGATGCGCTTGCCGTCCCAATCGCCGCCGCGGACGATCAGCCGGCCGATCCGGGCCAGTGACCGGGCCGTGTAGCTACCGCCGCCCCACGCGGCGACCAGCGGCAGGCCGTCCACGGTGAACGTCTTGCCGTAGCCCACCGACCACGCCGCGTCCGGCACGCCGATCGGCCGCATGACGCGGTCACGGAGCAGGGTGCGGACGTCCTTCTGCGGCGCGTCCCGCAG
>DASXAN010000153.1:0-1757 GCA_036406755.1 Gemmataceae bacterium | reverse complement strand
GGTGGTCGCGTTCGGCCCGGACGGCCGGCAACTGCTGACCGCGGCCGGCCCGACCGCCCGGCTGTGGGACGCGGCTACCGGCCAGCCGGCGTCGCCGCCGCTGACCCACCGCCAGGACCTGACCGACGCCGCCCTGAGCGGCGACGGCCGGCTCGTCGCCACCGCCAGCGTGGACGACACCGGCGGCGTCTGGGACGCGGACCGCGCCGAGTGGGCCGACGACCCGCTTAAGCACGGCAGCGACGTGCTGACGATTGCGTTCAGCCCGGACGGCCGGTGGGTGGCGACGGCCAGCGAGGACAACACCGCCCGCGTCTGGGACACGCGGCACGGCACGCCGCGGACGCCGCCGCTGCCGCACGTCGGCACCGTCGGCCGGGTGGCGTTCAGCCCGGACGGCCGACACTTGCTGACCGCAGGCGAGGACGGGCTGGCCAAGCTGTGGGAACTGCGGCCCGCAGCCGCGAACCCGGACCACGCGCCGGTCGTCGTCACCGGCCCGGCCGAGGCCCGCTGCCGCGACGGCTCGATCCGGCTGGCGGCCGACGGCGCGACCGCCCGCGTCTACGACGCCCGCACCGGCGAGCCGCTGTCGCCGCCGCTGACCCACCGCGGGCCGATCACCCGCGTCGCCCTCAGCCCGGACGGCACCCGCGCCGTGACGGCCAGCGCCGACCGCACCGCCCGCGTCTGGGACTGGCGGACCGGCACGCCGGTCGGCCCGCCGCTGCGGCACGGCAGCCGGGTGAACGACGCCGCGTTTAGCCCGGACGGCGGCCGGGTGGCGACCGGGGCGGACGACAACACGGCCCGGGTCTGGGACGCGGCCACGGCCGAGCCGCTGACGCCGCCGCTGCCGTTCGCCGGGACGGTGCACGACGTCCGGTTCAGCCCGGACGGCAAGCTGCTGCTGGCCGTCGGCAAGGGGCCGGCCGCGCGGGTGTGGGACGCGGCCGGGGCCGGGGAGATCGCCGCCGTGCCGCGGGACGTGCCGTGGGTGGCGGCGGCGCTGGCTGGCGGGACGGGGCCGTGGGACCTGCCGGCCGACCGGCGGCCGGCGGCGGAGCTGGCGGCGGTGGCGGAGTGGCTGTCCGGCCACCGCGTGGACCCGGCCGGCGGGCTGGTGCCGCTGGACGGCGGCGAGCTGCGGCAGGCCGGCGAGCGGGCGGCTCGCCGGTGACCGGCCCCGGCCGTCACCACTGCCGGTGACGGCAACTCACCTAGCCCACCGGCCCGCCGCCCGAGTACTATCCACCACAAGGGCCGGGCGAGCAACCCGTGTTGCCGGCAGGTCATTCCCGCGTCGAGGTGCTGCGATGAGCGCGGTCTTTCTGGACAGGCCGGCGGTTGTTTACCCTGAGAGCGATGGACAGCCCATGGCAGACAACACCCGCCAGTTCCGGTACATCGTCACCATCCAGGGCGGTCTGGACAGCTTGTTCCGGGACAACCCCAACGTCTTTGTGGCGGGCGATCATCTCTGGTATCCGGTCGAGAATCATCCCGAGATCCGAGTCGCGCCGGACGTGTACGTGGCGTTCGGCAGGCCGAAGGGAGACCGCGGGTCGTACAAGCAGTGGATGGAAGGCGGCATCGCCCCGCAGGTCGTGTTCGAGGTTCTTTCGTCGAAGAACACTGTGGCGGAGATGTTGAACAAGCTGGCGTTCTATCAGCGCTACGGCGCCGAAGAGTATTACGTCTACGATCCGGACCGCGGAGTTCTGTTGGGTTATCTGCGGCAAGGCACTCAGTTGGCC
>DASXAN010000152.1:0-4961 GCA_036406755.1 Gemmataceae bacterium | reverse complement strand
CGAGCGCGACTGGTGGCTGCTCGTTCGAGACGTGCCTGTGAGCCGGCTGCGCGGGGATCCCCAGCTACTGGAGCAGGTCCGCAGGTTCCGTGAAAAGCGGGGCGGCGGGCTGTTCGTGTGAATTCATGGAGACGGCCATGCGGGTTTGCAAGCTGTGCAAACACCGGTACGACCAAACCGGCGACAGCTAGGCCCCCGAGCACATCGGCGGCGGGATGTTCGGGTTCAGCCCGCCGGGCCACGGCTGGCACCCGGACTTCGGCGTGTGCGGGCTGTGTTTCTTGCACGCGATGTTCGGCGGCTCGCTGGAACCCTGGCCCGACTCCAAGGCGATCTACGGCATCAACTGTCCGTCCGTACGGCAGGACGAACCGGATTGGGACGCCTGGGAAGCGGGCGGCTACGGCTGGCCGCCGCCGCGTCGGGGCACCGCAGCAGTCGCCAAGACCGACGATGACTCGATCCCGTTCTGACGTGACGTTCCGAGGATCGCCCAACACCACCGACCGGCCCGCGGCCCCGCCAAGAGACAAGAGGGCCGCAGTCAACGCACAACGCCGGGGATGGCACCCCGACTACATGCGACAGGTGAGGCGGCGGAGCGCCCAGCTCCGAGAGGCCAAGTCCGAACGGGTAACACCCGGCCCGACCCACCCACAAGGGAGCCGTCGGGGCTAAGGCGCTGACCGGTGAACCGACACCCTGGCGAGCATCCCCCGGCCGACCGGCCGCACTCAACACGGGGATCAGAGATGGTGCGCGGACTGAGGAACCGACCCTGAGACGGGCGGTGGTGCCGGGACGGAGCCGGCGATGCGAGTCCGCGTCAACAAAAACTCGCGGGGGACAGAACAACACCTTGCGCGCCGACGGGGCGAGGCGTTCACCAAAACCACGACGAGCGGGCCGAGGGTTCGCTGGAGGCGCACGTGCGGAGGCCTCCTTGCACACAGGCTACAACCCCGCTACACACGCCGGTACACGGCGTTTGCACTCGACGTCCCGGGGACCGCCTGGCGTCGGCCCGCTCCACCGACACCGCCACACGGCCGCCCACCCGTCTGGCCACACTCGTCAAAACCCAGTCGGTCTTGACTCAATCTTTGACAATCTTTGACTCGACCCGTTTGCGACGGGGGTTGAACCCACACGGGTTGGCCCCCACTGCCAGGCGGCCTTCAACCCCCTTCAACCGGGGGTTCAACCCCCCATCCAGGTCTCGCCAGGGGCCTGCCCAGGGGGCTGGACAGCACCCCATACACTGCACCATCCCCCGCGCCCATGCCCCTTCCGGACGCGGGGATTCGCCCCGGTATTGCCCCGTCTTTGGCCCCGAAGATAGCCCCAATCGGCGTTCTTCCGACGGGACACCGAAGCCTGTTGCTCGGGCCTGTGTGGGCGTCAAACGTGGTTTTCTGGTCCGATCGCGCGGGGAGCGGGCGGGAGAGATAACCGCCGGGCCGTTTACGCCGTCCCCGGGGCCAACGGCGCCTCCGGGACGACCGGTTGCCCGGTGGGCTGGGCCTCGCTCTGCTGGCGGGACCGCCGGCGGGCGGCGGCCAGGGCGATGCCCTCTTCGCGGCGGTACCGCGCCCAGTACAGCCGGTTCTGGGCCTCCTCCCGCTCGGCGGCCAGCTCGTCGTAGTCCTCGTCCGCCTTGGCCAGCAGCATTTGCTCGTCGGCCTTCCGGAGGAACAGGCGGCCGTACTGCCAGGGGTTCGGCGTCTCCCACGGCCGGGTCTCCGTCCCGTCCAGGGGCTGGAACCGCTCGACCAGCGCCGCGTGGACCTCACGCTGGGTCATGCCGGACGCCACCAGCTTCGCCCGCTCCCGCTCGACCTCGGCCTGCCGCCCCTCCCGCTCGACTCGCTGGGTGAACTGGGCCTTCGTCTCCCGGGGGACGTGCTTCCACTCCTCCTGCTCGGCTTCGAACCGGTCGTACAGGGTCAGGGCCTGGTGAAGGAGGCCCGCCCGCTCCGCGCGAGCCCAGAACTCGGCCGCGGTCTCCGTCTTCCCCTTTGGCAGGGCCGGCAGGTCCAGATCCTCGCTGACCAGCCACCGGATATAGGCGACCGAGCAGTGTTCGTACCGCGCCGAGGCCATCGCTTAACCCCTTTTGACCAATCCGAGCAACCGTCACCTAGACGGCCCCAGGTGATTCCCGGGATTCCGCCGGGATACACGCGAGTCCGGCCCCAGGTCGGTCCGATTCGCACCTGTTGGACACGCCTCAGACGGACCGCCATCGCGCCGGAAGTCCTGACCAGTCAAATTATAACAGCGGTGAGCCGTACAGCCTAACTCAGAGGCGGGGGGCCACAGGGCCGGTGGAGGAGGGGGCGGAGGGGCGACATTGGGGGTATCCGCCGCGGAGTAGCCACCCCACAATCAACCGCTACCTGCTGACCAATTTGAGGGTGACGTTCGAGATTGGGACCTCGGTCTTCTCCTTGGCCAAATCGGCGTCGCTCAAGCCTGCCGTGCTGTGCGGAACGATCAGGACTTGTAGTTCGGGCAACTCATCCTTGTTCGCCCGCCGAATGGCCTGGACCACGCGGGTGACGTCGAACCCTTGAGTGAACCCCTCATTGTGACCGTGATCCTCGCGGCCAAAGAACGAGATCACGCCAACGTACGCCCGCTGCGACGGGCCTTCGCCGGGCTTGACCAGGAACACGTCGAACGTGACACTCGGCTTCGCGGGCGGCCGTATGCCCTCGATGCGCAACAAGACCGTCGCCGGCTCGGCGTTCGTGACCGGGGTACGCAGCGCGGCCATCAGCTTCGGCTTGGCCGACGCGTCTAGCGTCAAGGTCTTGCGGAACGGGGTCGTGCCGAGTTTCAGGGCCGGCTGCACCGACGCCACACCGACGATTGTCTTCTGCACAGGTGCCTCTCTGCGGGCGCCCCGGTTGACCCTGGCGGCCATCAGCCTCCGTTCATCATCGTAGTGGTAGGCCGAGGCCGCGCGGTTGAGGATTTCGGTGACCGTCAGGGTGACTGTGTTGCCGTTCTCGTCGATGAAGGGGAACTGCTGGTCGTACCAGTCCTGGTCGGTCGGGTTGTCATGGCCCTGCACCGCCAACCACTGGTTCCAGAGGCGATCGACGTTGGTGTGGTGAAGCCAGAAGATCGGGTCTCGTGCGGCCGTCTGCGGGTGCCTCATGTTCCCGTCGATCTCGTTCGGCCGGCTGGAGCCGACGAGGACGTGAATCTGGTCGTGGGCCTGCGACTCCATCACCCCGTGTTCCTGGCTCACGGGCTTTTGTGGGAGCGTGGTCTTCGGCACCTGGACGCCGCCGAAGGACAGGTCGGCGGCGATGTCCGTGAACTGATCCATTGTCTTCGCGTAGGCCCAGCCGCCTGCAAACGTACTAAAAGGGCCCGGTTGCAGCGGGCCACCCTGGTTCGCGATCGTCCGGGTGCCGTCAAACAGGGCGTTGGGTGCCCCCTGATACATCGCCACGCGGAACGGGGCGGGTAGCACATCCTGGCCGGGCAATTCCCAGGGCCAGTACGGTAGGGCGAAGGTGTCATCGCCCGACATCTTCCGGATGATCCGCTCAAAGAAGTACAAATAGCCACGGTGCCAGGGGAGGAACCACCAGTTGCCATGCATGCACCACTTCCATGCGGCGTTCGTCCCGCCACCGGCCGGCACGCCGTGCATGTTCCCCTGGAAGGTCCATCCGAGCGGGTTTTGCGGATCCGTAGTGTCGAGTTGCCGCATGGCGGCGACGGCCGTGCGGTAAGCGACCAATGTCGGGTGGCCCTCGTCCATGTCGGCGACGGATTCGCGGGTCGTGATCGTGGTTTGGCCCAGCGCCCGCGAGACGAACGCCGACGCGACCGTAACACCGGCCGAAGCCAGAAAGGCACGGCGATCGGGGTTGTGGGCCATTGCTGCCCTCGAATTCGTGACGGTCATAGGTGTATTCTAGCGTTGTCCGTCGTACGAAGGTCATTGCCAGCCGCATAGCCCCCACACTGGGGCGTCGCCATCCGTAGCCCGTTTCAGCAACCGGCGTCGTGCCCCCTCCGCGCTATCAGCCTGAACCCGACCTCGCCGTTCCCAGTCCATCGAAGTAGGTCCGCCAACCGAAGGTCCGCACCATGCTGGTCAGCCAACTCGCCCCGGCCTACGGCCACCCGCACGTGCAGGGTTCCTCGTCGAAGCCCTCGACATGCAGTTCAGCGACGCGCGGGCCATGTTGCAGCTCCCCCGGTCCGGATGGGACTCCGAATGATGAACAGTTATGGCTAGATCGCCTGGACCTTCAGCCGCGCAGATTGGCCGTCGTCCTGTAGGGGGGTACGCTGACGGCATGGCGGGCCGTTCACGATGTTCTGTCCTCGGGTGAAACTCCATGGCGCGCGAACGCTGGAAAGAGAAGTGGAAGGCCGTCCGGTCATTGAGTAGCGGAGGGCAAGGATACACGGTCCTCGTTGAATCTCTGTCCGAACCTACCCAAATGGGTGTCCTGAAGACACTGCGTCGAGCAGACTCGCCCCAGGCCCGGGCTCGAATGAACAAGGAAGTCGCTGCGCTCGAGAGCTTGGCGGCGGAGAAGCTGAAGGTGCCCCGAGTTCTCGACAAGAACACAGAGATGCACGCGGATCCTTCGATGCCGCTTTACTTCGTAATGGAGTTTGTGGAAGGACAAACCTTGGATAAGGAGGTCGCGGCCCGCGGCCGGCTCGACCTAGACAAAGCTGGCGCAATGACACTGGCCCTGGCCGAAACGGTATCGGCCGCCCACGGTCAGGGCGTTCTTCACCGGGACCTGAAGCCTGACAACATCATCGTCCGCGATTTCGACGCCGACGACCTAGTGATCGTGGACTACGGCCTATCCTTTAACCAGGCCGATGACGACAATCTGACGCGCGACTCGGAACAGCTCGGCAGCCCGTTCCTCATGTTGCCGGAAGTCAGAGTGCCCGGCGGCGACCGGCGGGAC
>DASXAN010000151.1:0-1928 GCA_036406755.1 Gemmataceae bacterium | reverse complement strand
CCCCCACCCCCACCGAACGCTCCCTCCAAGACCGCGGCCGCTGTGTCGGGGGCCGCGGCTGAGCGAGGCGACGTCGACGCCGAGAGTTCGGCGCAGGACGCCATCGACGCGCCCGCCGCGACGCCGGTGCGGCTGGGCGGTCGGTATGCCGGCCGCAGCCCGCGGTTGGTCAAGCCGGTCGAGCCGCCGCCGGCGATCACACCGCAACAGCGGTTGCTGCTCTTGGACACCTGGCAGCGGAGCGGGTTGCCGGCCGGCGATTTCGCCGACCTGGTCGGCATCAACAAGACGACGCTGCTCGCGTGGCAGCGGCGGTTCGACGCCGAGGGGCCGGGCGGGCTGATGGACAAGCCCAAGGGCGTGCCGCCGGGCAGCAAGCTGCCGGAGGTGACCAAGCGCGCCATCCTGATGCTGAAGACGGCGAATCCCGACTGGGGCTGCCAGCGCATCAGCGACATGCTCGTGCGCGGCCCGGCCCTGCCGGCCAGCGCCTCGGCCGTGGCCCGGGTGTTGCACGAGGCCGGCTACGTGTTGGAGGAGGCGCCGACCCGGCCGCACCCGGACCACGTGCGCTCGTTCGAGCGGGCCAAGCCGAACCAACTCTGGCAGACCGACCTGTTCACGTTTATGCTCAAGCGGCAGAACCGGCGCGTCCACCTGGTCGCGTTCCTCGATGACCACAGCCGGTACATCGTCGGCTTCGGGCTGCATGCCAGCGCGTCGACGGCGCTGGTGATCGAGGTGTTGCGGTCGGCGATCACCAACTATGGTCCGCCGGAAGAAGTCCTGACCGACAACGGCCCGCAGTATGTGACCTGGCGGGGCAAGTCGGCGTTCACCAAGGAACTGGAGGCGCGGGGGGTGCGGCAGGTGGTGGCGTCGCCGCGGCATCCGCAGACGCTGGGCAAGGTCGAGCGGCTCTGGGGCACGCTGTGGCGGGAGTGCCTGCAGGCGGCGGTGTTCGCGGATCTGACGGAAGCGCGGCAACGCATCGGCCTGTTCATCGACCACTACAACTTCCAACGCCCGCATCAGGGGGTGGACGGACTGGTGCCGGCCGACCGGTACTTCGGGGCCGCGCCGGAAGTGCTGGCGACGTTACGGTCGCGGGTGGCGGCCAACGCGTTGGAGTTGGCCCGGCACGGGGTGCCGAAGGAACCGTTCTATCTGACGGGCCAGGTAGGCGGCCGGCCGTTCAGCGTGCATGCCGAGGGCGAGCGGGTGATCCTGACGGGGGCGGAGGGGCGCAAGGAAGTTGAGTTGACGCCGCCGCCACCGCGGCCGGCAGGATCGGGGCTGCCTGTGCCAGTGTGCCCGTCACCGGTGCTCGCGTCCTCGGCCGATGAGCGGACGGAGGACGCGCCCGCTCCGGGGACGTCGCCGCTGGATGAGGCCGGCTGGCCGACGCGGGAAGGGGGTGGCTCGTGATGGCGTCCCCGAACGGACGACCCCGTCGTGGACCGGACCCGGCAAAGGCCGACCCGCCGCCGGACGCCAGCCGGGAGGCGAAGCGGTTGGCGGCGGCGATCCTCGAAGTGCTGGCCGGGCTGCGGACGCCGGCGCAAGCGGCGCAGGCGACGAACGTGTCGCTGCCGCGGTACTATCAACTGGAAGCCCAGGCCTTGGCCGGACTGGTGCGGGCGTGCGAGCGTCACCCCAAGGGCCGGCGCCGCGCGCCGCCGAACGAGGTGGCGACGTTAGCGAAGGAGAACGAGCGGCTGAAGCGGGACCTGGGCCGGCAGCAGGCCCTGGTGCGGTTGGCCCAGCGGTCGGTGGGCCTGAGCCCGCCGGCGGCGCCGGCCAAGGCCAAGCGGAAGCGCAAGCCAACGACGCGGGCGCTGGTGGCCGCGGAGCAACTGCGCCAGGCGGCGGACCGGATCGACGGGGATCCGGCCGGGACCGCAGGATCTTAAGGACGGGGGCGTGGG